>CAYQRG010000096.1:0-6627 GCA_964419645.1 uncultured Eubacterium sp. | reverse complement strand
GGAATTATTTTCAGGATGCCTCAATCCCAACTGCGGAAAATCTGTTCCTGCTGACCATTTCCATGCTGGCACTGGAATCTTTCCGTTCCATACGGTATGCCTGGCTGCACATTATTTCAAGGCTTACTGGTAAGTCGTTGAATTCCTTTTACTATACCTTGAGGTATGCTATTTTTCAAGGTTTTGCGCTATGCTAGCCTCAAAATATGTATCCTTTTCCCTTGTAATTGCCCATATGGGCAATTACAAGGGAAAGTTTTTCTCATTCAGTTTAATGTACTTATAGACATAATAAAAGCAGAACTATAGAGTGCTGGAAAGATAACCTATGAATACGACCTGTAATAAAGCTCATTGACCGGTATGATTGTAATAGCACAAATAGGGAAACCTTTGGGCAAAGCATGGAAGCTTTTGGTTGCTTAAAGGGACATGGATTTCAAAAGTTAAGGACAGACAAATTAATCGAACGCATAAAATAAAGTCATATCATCCAGCCTGTTTACACTGGTTCCATTTAAATCCATATAAAAGGTGTTTCCCTCTAAGAAATGATATCCGAACGAATATAAAAAAGCATCATCCAGCTTGTTTTTTAAATTCATATAAAAGGTGTCTCCCTCTGAGAAATAAAGCTTTTGGTCAATAATCTGAAGGTTCATTGGGTTTCCCGTATAGATTTGTTTAAGGCTGCTGCCATCATTTTTCACACACCAGATACCATCTTTGTCAGGTTTATTATCCTCCGAAGCAGTTTGGTAAGTGGAGGCATATATAACCCCATTTGAAACATTGAACTCGCATACTTTATAAGGGAATGTAATAACTGTGGAGTTGCTGTCATTTGCTTGTACGCCACCGGGTGGCAATGCGTCAATTTCATGGACATAGATTTGATTCGTATAACTAATATTATCCTCTATATCCTCCTCTGCATCCTCCAGTTCTATTGCGGTAACATAAAGTAAGCCATCTTCAATACAAAAGCGGGATATAAAATTGTCAATAATAACGGCTTTTGTTCCATTGTGGATATCCAGGGAAATTAATTGATTTTTTGCATGGTCCCCAATATATAATTTATCCTTATAAGGATAAAAATTGTCCGTATATTTGTCAAATACAGAAAGTATTTCCGATTTTCCGCCCTCAACCGGTATTCTGCATAGTGCCTTGTGGTCTCCCTCATCTTTCAGGTAGTAAACAGATTTATCATATACCACAGGATTTAAGATGCTGGCATCATCAAGACAGATTAAGTTACCGCCATCCTTATCCATGCGGTATAACCCAGTGGTGAATCCCGATGCTAAATCGCTGCCATTCATTGTACATTGTGATGAAAAGAACAGATAATCATCTGTAATGTTGATATCATGCATCGTATAATCACAAAGGACTTCTTTTTGTGTGCCGTCTCTGGAAACACGGATTCCCCGTTCGCCCGGTACATCCTGGCTGTAGTACAGCCAATTTTCATCACAGGCGATGGCACCTGAAAGATTCACATTGCCAGAGAGTATTCCGATATCCAAATCATGCCCTGTTTTAGGGATTAGCACGATGGCAAGCGCTGACACTGGCAGGAACATAAACAGGAGCAGATATATTATGGATAATCTAAATCTTTTTTTCGTCTTTCTGCTCTCCCCATTATGATTCAGATAGTTTTTTAAATCATCCAGACACTCCTCCGGAGCCACGTAACGGTTCTTTGGAGAATGGGCACACATTTTACAGATGATTTTACCTAATTCCCGGTCTGCATTTTCAGGGAATGGAAGTAAAGCGCCGGAGAGTCTCTTTTCGACAGCTGATTCAAGATCAGAAAATTTGAAAGAGTCATTTAAAAAGGGTAATCTGCGGTTGTTTAACAGCTGATACATCGTAATTCCCAGGGAATAAATGTCTACGGTAGAGTTAAAGGACTGGCCCGCAGCAATCTCTGGCGCCATATAAGCAAGGGTTCCTTTATGGGATGCCATCATTGTTTTTTCCAGAAGTCTGGCGCTTCCAAAATCGCCCAGCAGATACCGTCCATCTGATGTGACAAAGATATTGGAAGGTTTGATATCCCGGTGGATAATATTGTGTTTTCTGCATTCTGACAAGGAGGTCAATAAATCAATTCCCATTGCAGCCACTTCTTTTGAAGAAAATTCAGATTCTTTCGTTCGCAGAAGTTTGTTAAGAGGAAGCAGTAAATCCATTCTGATTAAAATTAAACGCACAAAGGAATCCGATTCTTCAATTACATCATATTCCTGATAGTTTACGATTCCTGCATGGTGGTTTAATTTTTTGCATACTCTGACCTCTGCGAGGATTTCGTGGGTCATTTCATCAAGATATTTTCTTTTGGAAACACAATCCTGTTTTTTCAGATGAAAGGTATCTGCTTCGTTATTTATCGTGATAGGAATGACCTTCAAGGCACAATGATTTCCGTTATTATCTGTTATTCTGTATACGGTTCCAGAACTGCCTTCTCCGATGGTATCTTCTAAATACCATACATGGAATAAAGGCTGTTTAGAACGCAGTAATTGTTCATCTTTTGCTGACAGCATAATTCACCTCTAACGTTTTTTTCTGCGGAAAATGAGCCAGAGCGTGCTTTTGCACTATTGATTTTTTCCGAGCAGATATAATAATTCGTCTGTTATATCAGAATCTATATTGAAAAGGGTATCGGTTATGTATTCGAATAAATCGGTATCATGTTCAAAGTGGTAATCCGTCATCTCGAATTGGTTTAAAAGGATTTCACATTTTGCTTTCATTTCCGGGTTTTGGGTGTATTGCTTTAACAAAAGTGCATTTGAAAATTCAATTCCGGGATTTCTGATGGTGATATATTCTACGGTAAATATGACGATACTCTCAAGCTTATCTTTTGCACAAAGAGGTTCCATACCTGCCAGACTGAGCATAGTACTGATATCATCACCAGTCATGCCAAAATGGATGCCCAAAGCAATAAGACTGACCCGTGAAGGGATCGTTCCATAACGCCTCAGTTTGCTGATCATCGTATTGAAACCTGCAACAACTGCATGATTCTCAATATGATTTTCCAGAAATGCATTTAATGTGCCTGAGTTTTCGTGTGGGTTTACTGTATTCAATGTAATATAACTGTCAATAAAGTCCAGCAGTTTCACATAGCTGTTGGCAAATGTCTTTGCATTTTTTTCTACAAATTGTTCAAAGGACAATAATGTTTTTATGGAAATCAATTCAAGCTCTAACTGCTCTGTTGAAAAGTAAATAAATTCTTTGTTTATAGCAGACTTCCGGTTTTTTATGACGTCACAGAGAATGGAGGAAAAATGCTCTTTGAGTTCCATACACTGGTCATAATCCAAATGATTGCATAAGGAAAAAATGGTAACCGCATCCTCAATATTTTTGGCGCTTAATCTGGGATATTTTCCGTATCGCTGTAAAAAGCTGTTCATATCATTCAGTGACATATTTACTGCAAATCCGATACGGATGAACTTCTCCCGGCTCCTTGGGATTTTTCCCCTTTCACACCATGAGATAACTGTATTTCTGCTTATGCCGCACAATCTGGCAAATTTTGTGTAAGTATAACCGCCAGAATCAAGCAGATAGTTGATAAATGCTTTCCAGTTAATAAAATATTCATTGTACCGGTCTAAAAAGATACGCATATCATTTATGTCTTCGCACTTAGTTATGGTATTGTAGAGGTCATTGGTTCGTCCATCATGAATATCTATTGACATATAATCTCTCCATATAGTTGTAATATGCATAGCCGATTGGATTATATTGTATTCTCGCAGAAATAAAATGTCAAGAAGCCGGCATGTGTCAGTTCGTTTAAAACTCCCGAATTTTTAGTGTTAAAATAAAGAAAATTTTAATGGATTTCACATATGCGAATGGTGAGATTGACGAAATGAAACGACTCAATAAGGGTTTATGGGGGTGAATGCAAGGCATTGATATTCTTGCGAAAAAAATGTCAACCAGACAATATCATATGATAAAATTTTAAGTAACAGTTCAGCCTCAATTTTAATACAAAATTTAATACAAAAGGAGTGTCAGTTGTGAAGACTAAAAAAATAAATTTAAGGAAGCTTATGGCAGTATTGTCTATCTTTGCAGTCGCATTCCTGCTGATGCCGGTGAACGCATCTGCAGCCAAGAAACCCGGAAAAGTAAGAGGCATTGAGGAAGTGAAGGTGGCAGACAAGTCGATTACCGTTAAGTTCAAAAAAGCGGCAAGGGCGAAGAGTTACCAGATTCGGGTGTATGAAGCGACCTTAAAGCTCACAAAAACATCGGGATCAGACGGAGAGAAGAAGTCCAGCTATAAATGGGCTGCGGAAAAGAAACTCGTGGAGCAAGCGGAGACAAATAAGCCGGAGATTACGACCAAGGTGACCGGGGATAATAAAAATTTCTGCTGCTATGCAATTAAAATCAGGGCATGCAACGGGAACGTTTATGGAAAATGGAACACGCAGTATGTGTGCGCGACCTTTAAAGGAACCCACTATATCAAAGTATCCTACGCCAATATAGAAGTGTAGAAACAGGGCAGGAGATAATATATGATATTGTCAATATTGGTTGACATTTTTTTCGCAAGAATCTCGTGATAATAATTACAACAGAATAGTTACATAGTGTCAGGGCGTATAGAACAATCTATGCGTTCTATTTTTATGCAATTGTAAAAACCGTAGAAATTCTAAAGTTGATATTTTATTATAAATGTGCCATGATGGACATTGAAACAAAATTTAATGTTTTAAGCGAAGAATATTTTTTGGAACATGACCGCAATCCGATCAGCGGCATCAAAACCAGATTGAAAAATCCGGTCAGTATTTAAGAGAAAATGAAACGGCGCGGTTTTTCTCCTACACTTTCCTCGTTTGAGCAAAAATAAAAAGAGAAAAGGATGACAAAATGAACGATTACATCATATTTACAGATGGGGATGTAGATCTGCCTGTGCCCTATGACAGGGAAGTATCTCTGTTACCCCAGTACTACTATTTTGAAGAAAGCAAGATCTATGGAGACGAACAGGTTCTGACTCGTGAAGCTTTTTTTGAACAGTTGAGCCTTCAAAGAGCCTACACAGCCGGCGTCAACCCCGATTTTGTCCGCAAAAAATTTGAAACTGCCATACAGGAAGGAAAGGGTATTCTGTGCATCACCGTTTCCTCTGGTTTAAGCGGCTCTTATAACACAATCTGCATGGTAGCCAACGAAATGAGAGAATTGTACCCCTCATGTGAGATAGAAGTGATTGATTCCCTGAGCGCTACTCTGGGAAGCGGCTTCTTATGCGTGGATGCCCTGGAGATGAAAAAGGCTGGAAAACCGCTGCAGGAAACAGCCGAACAAATCAGGAACCGGATACGGCTAATCGACCTATATTTCGTAGTAGATGATTTCAAATACCTGGTTCAGGGAGGACGTGTCTCTCCCAGCGTGGGAAAGATTGGAGATATTCTGGATATTAAGGTCATCCTCACTATGAAAGACGGCTGTATCGTTCCTTACAAGAAAAACCGCGGAATCAATGCCGCCCTTAGGAATCTCAGACAGATCGCGGAATCCAGAAAAACTGCCCGGCTCGGATCTATCTATGTAGGCAATCGGGAACTGTTTGAAAAATGTGATTCCCTGGTCAACAGCGATTGCGAAGCCACACTGAATCTGATCGTATCCTCTCACGTTGGTCCCAACACTACGGGCATTGCCATTGAATGGGCAGATGAAGGACAATAAGCAAATTTTTTGTAAGTATAACTGTTTACTTTTTATTTGAAATATATTAGAATCTAGTCATATGAAAATTTTAAAAAGTAAGGAGATTCAAAAGTATGAAAATTTCATCATTACAAACAGCCAGATATGAGTATTCTCCAAAGCTTCCGGGAATGCTTAGAAACGGTATTGCGGATATCTGTGTAAAAGAGGGCGAAGAAACCCAGAGCGTAGCTGATCAGGAAAAGATCAAAGCTCTTTTCCCGAACACATATGGCAAGAAGGAAATCACGTTCCAGGCAGGAGCAAACACTTCTGAAGCCAAGAAGCAGGTAGTAGGCGTTATCCTTTCCGGTGGACAGGCTCCTGGCGGACATAATGTAATTTGCGGATTATACGATGCTTTAAAAGCAACCAACAAAGAAAACGTTCTCTATGGTTTCAAAAACGGTCCAAGCGGTCTGATCGATGATGATTATTTAATCTTTGATGACGAGTACATTGATCAGTACAGAAACACAGGCGGTTTCGATATCATCGGTTCCGGCAGAACAAAGCTTGAGACAGAAGAGCAGTTCGCTATTGCTGCCAAAGTATGTGAAAAGCATGGCATTACTGCAATTGTGATCATCGGCGGAGATGATTCCAATACAAACGCAGCAGTTCTTGCTGAATATTTTGCAGCAAACAACACAGGCGTTCAGGTAATCGGATGCCCGAAGACAATTGATGGTGACTTGAAAAACGAAGATATTGAGTGTTCTTTCGGTTTCGATACCGCTACCAAAACATACAGCGAAATCATCGGAAACATTGAAAGAGATGCAAATTCTGCAAAGAAATACTGGCACTTTATTAAAGTTA
>CAYQRG010000095.1:0-7195 GCA_964419645.1 uncultured Eubacterium sp. | reverse complement strand
GTCTTTTTTTCTGCCAAAACATCTGTCCTGTCATAAGTCTGAATATAAACGCCTGCTTTCCCTGCCTCCTCCAAAAGCCTTTGTACATAAGGAAGGGGAATCGTCTCTTCATGCAAAATCCGGTCTGCATGGCAGTCGTACAAAACAGAGCCGTTAAAGGCGATCATATAGCATCCCGGCATTGTAAGTCCTAACTTTTCCACTACTGCCTTTCCGCTTTTTATGGGCCTTCCTGTTGCTGCCACCACATAATGTCCCTGCCCCAATGCTTTTTCAATCGCCTCTTTGTTTTTCACAGAAACCGTCATATCATCTGACAGCAGCGTTCCATCGATGTCTGTAAAAAGTATTCTGCCCTGCTGCATATAACATCCTCCTCTTTGCTCTTTCCTTACATCGGTTCTGCCGGAATAAAAACTCTTTCCTGATATTTTCCCTTATCTTTCGGCTTCTTGATTTTTGCCTCTTTGCAGAACTGATCCTGGGAATTCACCAGCACTTTTCCTCGTTTGTCTACTTTTTCGTATTCTCCGTTTTCTTGTAGAATATGCGCTTTTACATTATCTTTCAGCTCTACATCTAAGATATGGTATACGCTCTCTTGGATTTCTTCATCTTCCACCGGGAATAAAATCTCCACCCGGCGGTCTAAGTTACGGGGCATCCAGTCTGCGCTTCCCATAAACAGTTCCGGTCTGCCGTCGTTATAAAAATAGAAAATACGGCTATGCTCTAAGAAATTGCCTACAATCGATCGCACTCTGATATTTTCACTAACTCCCGGAATTCCCACTCTCAGGCAGCAGATTCCTCTGACAATCAGATCAATCTGTACCCCTGCTGCCGAAGCTTCGTACAATGCGGCAATAATGTCTTTGTCACAAAGGGAATTCATCTTGGCAATAATCTTTCCTTCCCTGCCTTCTTTTACGTGTTTGATCTCCCTGTTGATCAATTTTAAGAATTTCTTCCTAAGCCAGATCGGAGCTACCGACAGACAGTTCCAGGAAAGGGGCTCTGAATAACCGGAAAGCATATTAAAGACTGCTGTTGCATCTTCTCCCACTGCCTCGGAACAGGTGAAAATTCCGCAGTCTGTGTAAAGTTTTGCCGTGGAATCGTTGTAATTGCCAGTTCCCAGATGCACATATCTGCGGATGCCGTCTTCTTCCCTGCGGACAACCAATGCAATCTTGCTGTGGGTTTTCAGTCCCACCAAACCATAGATAACATGGCATCCTGCCTGCTCTAATTTCTTCGCCCAGACAATGTTATGTTCTTCGTCAAAACGGGCTTTTAGTTCCACTAATACCGTTACCTGTTTTCCGTTTTCCGCCGCCTGCGCCAGAGAGGAAATGATCGGTGAATTGCCGCTGACTCTGTACAGCGTCTGTTTAATCGCCAGCACATCCGGGTCCACGGAAGCCTGACGGATAAAATCTACCACAGGATCAAACGTCTGATAAGGATGATGCATCAAAATATCCCCGCCTCGGATCGCAGCAAAAATATCTTCTCCCGGCTCAATCTGAGGCACTCTCTGAGGCTGGTATTTTTTGTAACGCAGGTCATCACAGTCTGCCAGATCGTATAATTTCATAACAAAAGTAAGATCAATCGGTCCGTTTATTTCAAATATATCTTCTGATTTTACTTTTAATTCTTTCTTTAAAATCGTAAGGAGTTTCTCATTTACGCCCTCTTCCACTTCTAAGCGGATCACTTCTCC
This sequence comes from uncultured Eubacterium sp., assembly GCA_964419645.1. Lineage (GTDB taxonomy): Bacteria > Bacillota > Clostridia > Lachnospirales > Lachnospiraceae > Roseburia_B. The sequence goes on along the minus strand of CAYQRG010000095.1, from coordinate 5,466 downwards.
CCACTGGCGTTTTTTCAACTGTTTCTGGATCTCTTTTAACAGGTCCGCCGCCTCGTCTTCGTCTATGGGAAGATCTGCATTCCGCATGATCCGATAGGGAAATGCACAGACAACTTTAAAATTCAAAAAAAGCTTGGAAATATTTCGCTCTATAATTTGTTCCAGCAAAAGAAATGTCCGGCCGCCTTCTTTTACAGAAGGAATCTCTACGATCCTCGGCAGCACAGAGGGCACCTGTACCGTTGCAAACTGGATTTCTTTTTCATCGGTCCCCTTCCGTTTGATCAATGCCGCAATATTTAAGGTTTTATTGCGAATTAACGGAAATGGCCTGGAAGCGTCTAACGCCATTGGCGTTAAAACAGGGTAGACCGTCTGTTCAAAATAAGTATCGGCAAAAGCTGCCTGCTCTTCGTTTAAATCCTCATGGGCATGGATAATCTCAATATCCCTTGCTTTCAACAGAGGCAGCAGGGAACGGTTGTAAGTGGAATACTGGGTGTCTACCAATTTCCTGGTAGCCGTATTGATCGCCGCCAACTGCTCCGTAGCCGTCATTCCTGCAATATCTTTTTTCTTATAACCGGCATGCACCATGTCTTTTAAGGATGCAACCCGAACCATAAAAAATTCATCCAGATTAGAAGAAGTGATCCCTATAAATTTCAATCTCTCCAATAAAGGAATCGTTTTATCCCGCGCCTCGTTTAATACGCGCCCGTTAAATTTCAGCCAGCTCAATTCTCTGTTTTCATAATTTTCCGGATTGGTAAATATCTTTTCTTTTTCCATTCTTGTCACCTCTAATTATATATCCGTTTTTCCCGGATCACCGGTTTGATTCCAAATACGCGTTCAAATAACTCTGCTTTTACCGAAAACAGTCCTTTTTCCAGAATAAGATTGTCCATTGTTTCGATTGTGACCACCAGTTCTTTTCCGCGGATCGCTGCCTTTACATTTTTAAATTTCTGCTTATGGCTTCTGTCCATGGCGTTTGATACGCGAAGGATTGCAGAAAGCTTCGCCACCGTCATATAACTGTTATGATCCAGTTTGTCTGCCAGTTCTTCGTAATCTTCCAACGGGTATGTATTATACAAAACCGCGCTGGCTACAATCTCCCGCTCCAAATGAGAGAGACCTATAATCTCTGATTCCATAATAATATGATACGCGCATTCCGGTCCATGGGCCAGGCTGACATATTTGCCGCAGTCATGGAGAATCGCAGCCGTCTGCAGCAAAAGACGCTCCCGCTTTCCCATGCCATGTACTTTTTTCATCGAATCAAATACCAACACAGACATCTTCGTCAGTGCATCAATATGAGGCGAAAAACTTTCATATCGCTTAGAAAGTTCCTTTGCAGCAGACAGAATGTCTTCGTCAAAATTGTGCGTCGGCCGGATGATGTGGTGGCGTTCTGCATAATCATATGCCATACCGTCGCTGACATCGTCTCCCGGAGCCCAGATTTCTTCTGCATTTAATTCCTCTGTAATTCTGGTATAAAGTACAATATAAAGAATCAGCAGAGGATCGTTCTCGTTGGATAAATCCAGTTCTGACGTAATCTGTTCTGCATTTTTTTTGTATAATTTGCGCATGGATTTGATAAATTTCTCGGAACTGACAATTTTATTGCTCTTCTTTTCTACTTTTTTCATCAGATCCATAATGTAATCGCCCATGAAAATAATGTATTTCATTTTGTGGTCTTTTAAATAGAGTGACTTAAAGACTTCTAAATCTTTATTCACCAGTTCCTCGATCTGGTTTTCATAATGGGCAACGACATTTTTGATGCCGGAAAGCTGCTCTCTCAAACGCATCGTACCCAGCACCATATGCTGTGTCGTAACCACTTTTCCTTCCGAAAAAAGCGTTACCTGCATATTGCCGCCTCCGATATCCACAACGGCAGCGCCCTGTTTTGTCATTTCGTCAAATTCCGGCCGAAACGCCACAGATTTGTATCCGATAAAACGATGCTCGGAATTACTGGGCACCTGAATACGGATACCGGTGCGGATATAGAGCTGGTCTAACACAAACAATTCGTTTTTGACATCACGAAATACACCGCCGGCATAAGCAGCATAGTCATCTGCCCGATAACCTTCCATGATCTTTTTGTACTCGGACAAAATATTGCCCAGCTCTTCTAACAACTCATACCCGATATAACCTTTCTGATAGGAATCTCTGCCGCTTTCCACCCTTGCCCTTACATGGTCTATTTCACGAATCTGCTTTCTGGCTGCAAGCTCGAATATTTTCAGGCTTACTTCATAAGACCCGATGTAAATGGCTGCAAAAATTTTCATACATACTCCTCCTTCCCCAGTAAATCATTGATAAACTGCTGCGCCGTCCTGCCGGAGCGTCCGCCGTGGCTAAGTTCCCATTGATTGGCCTTTGCCAAAAGTTCTTTCTCCTCCAAAGCGATATTATTTCTGGCTGCTAAGGATTTTACAATCTGCTGATATTCCTTCTTGTCCGGCGCCCCAAAATAAATCTGCGCTCCAAATCTGCCTGCCAGAGAAAGTTTTTCCTGTACCGTATCGTTATTGTGCAGGTCATCGGATAAGTCCGCTTTGTCAGAAAATTTCTCTCGTACCAGATGCCTGCGGTTAGAGGTGGCATAAATCAATATATTATCCGGTTTCTTCTCCAGGCCGCCTTCAATCACAGCCTTTAAATATTTATATTCAATCTCAAAATCTTCAAAAGAGAGATCATCCATGTAAATGATAAATTTATAATTGCGGTTTTTCACCTGGGCAATCACATCATTGAGATCCTGAAACTGGTGCTTGTAGATTTCGATCATCCGAAGTCCCTTTTCGTAATATTGATTGACAACCGCTTTGATGCTTGTAGATTTTCCGGTTCCCGCATCTCCATATAAAAGACAGTTATTGGCTTCCCTGCCGTTTACAAACGCTTCCGTGTTGTCAATCAGTTTCTTCTTGGCAATTTCGTATCCTACCAGATCATCCAGTTTTACATGGGCAATATTCGTAATAGGCACAATCTCTGCTTTTTCTTCGGTATGCTCCACACGGAAGGCTTTGTGCAGTCCTAGCTTGCCCACACCGAAATCCCGGTAAAATTCCGTAACGGCTTTCTGAAAACTTTCCGTATCTTCCGCCGCCTCTAAATGCGCGCTAAGTTCACAGATTCTGTTTCTGATACGCTGATTGAATACTTTTCCGGCTTCTTTTGCACTGCTGTACCCAGTAATCAAATCCACTTCCGAAACGCCAAAAGCCGTCTCCAGCTTATGAAGGTCAAATTCAAATAATTCTTTAAAAATCGCAAAATCATGACGCGCAATCTTGCTTATGGTGCCTTCTGCCTCTCCTTTAATCTCGCAGGTTCTGCTATAGGCATTTTCATTGTTTACCAGAAGAAATGCCAGAAAATCATGCCAGAGATTGCCGGTAAATCCATGGCTTACTGCTATCTCCACCAGATCGTGGCAGCAGATATAGTATTCTTCTGCCATTTTGGCTTTGTCACAGGAGCCGTCCCCGCAATGTTCAATCAGCTTCGCAAAACCATAAAACAATTTATCATGTTCAAAATTTTTATATAAAATCAGTTCTTTCACACTGCCCATAATGATTCCTCTTTTTCTTTTTAATAATTTCCCAAAATCCGTAAATTCTCGGTTCCTTCCTCTAATCCCCGCAATGCCCGCTGTACATTTTCATCGGAAAGGTTTCCTTCTAAATCAATAAAAAAGCGGTATTCCCAGGTTTTTCCTTGAATCGGTCTGGATTCAATCTTATTCATGTTCAGATTGTGATAGATAAAATAGGAAAGGGCGCCGTACAAAGATCCGCTCTTATGGGGCAATTCAAAACAGATGCTGATTTTGCCGGCACTTTTTTGAAAGACTTTTTTCCCTGTTACAATAATAAATCTGGTAGAGTTGGAAGTGTTATTCTCAATTCCCTCCTTCATAATCCTAAGACCATAAATATTTGCCGTAATCCCCGCTGCTATAGCGGCTTTGTGAGGATTCTGATCTTCTTTTACTTTCTTGGCCGAGCCTGCCGTATTCTCCATACTGTGCTTTTCCCATTCAGGATGTTCTTCCAAATATTTGGAACACTGCATCAGTGCCTGGGGATGGGAATACACATCTGTAATATCGGAAAACTTTGCCTCCTTCATTCCAAGCAGGCAGTGGTTCGTTCGGATAATCTGTTCTCCGATGATATAATTGTCATATTCCACCAAAAGATCAAAATTCTCGGATACAATTCCCGCCGAAGAATTCTCAATGGGAAGCACGGCATAATCCGCTTCCTGCTTCGCAATCGCCTCCATAGCATCCCTCCAGGTATCTACGTGGAAATGCTTTGCCCTCGCTCCGCAGAATTCCAGCAAAGCTTGCTGGCTGTACGCCCCCTCTTCTCCTTGAAATACAACTTTTGCATTCCCAAAATCAAAGGCATCCACCCGGGAAAAATCAAACAGATGCTCCCTATCAAAAGACTTCTGCTCTGCTGCCTCTTCTGCAAGTGTCATTCTCATTTTATACAATTCTGTAATCTGCGTATCCACAAGGGCAATGTCATCGCAGATTTTTGATAACTCTCTCATGTTTCCTCCTTACTGCCGTATGGCATAGAGGTATCCTTTCGGATTTCCTCCTTACTGCCGTATGGCATAAAAGCATCTGTTTTTATCATATAACAATTAAGATTAGTTCGCAAGATGCCCTTGCAACTTCTATATTTAAAAGTTATAATCAGTATAACAGAAAACAGAAACGGAAGTGATCTCTTTATGAAAACTATTAAGCGGCTTTTGATCCCGGCAGTCATTATCCTTGTCATTGCCGGCTATTTCATTTTTAACTATTTTACCACCAGAACCCATTGGAACGATACCTTTGTCAACGGCAACACCGCCGGAAACCTTTACAACAACGGTATTTTCTGTGAATATGGCGGCACCGTCTATTTTAGCAATCCAAACGACCATCACTACCTGTATTCCATGAATACAGACGGCAGCAATGTAAAGAAGCTCTATGAGGATGTTGCCTCTTTTATCAATGTGGATGACCACTATGTCTATTATGTCCGGAACAACCTCAGCAAAGATACGAAATTTTCTTTTTTACATTTTAATACAAACAGTTTGTGCCGATATGACCTAAAGACCAAAAAGGTCAAAATACTGGATCCTGCGCCCTCCCTTTATGCATCTTTGATCGGGAATTACCTTTATTATATCCATTACGATACAGAGACGGCCTCTACCTTATACCGGACCAAGCTGGACGGTTCCGACTTAGAGCAGGTAGACCAGAATCCTTACTTTACCTGTTCTGCCAATGGACAATATCTCTACTACAACGGCATTGCAAACGACCACAATATTTATCAAATGGATACGAATACCGGCATTTCCCAGACGATCTGCCAGGGCAATTACTGGATG
>CAYQRG010000094.1:6106-7199 GCA_964419645.1 uncultured Eubacterium sp. | reverse complement strand
AGGAGGCATTTCAAATGAAGTTAGTACCTTTAGCAGACAGAGTTGTTTTAAAACAATTAGAAGCAGAAGAAACAACAAAATCAGGAATTATTTTATCCAGCAAATCTCAGGAGAAACCCCAGGAGGCAGAAGTTGTAGCAGTAGGCCCCGGCGGAATGATTGACGGCAAAGAAGTTACCATGCAGGTATCTGTGGGACAAAAGGTTATTTATTCCAAGTATGCCGGAACAGAAGTGAAATTAGAAGGCGAAGAATACATTATCGTAAAACAGAATGATATTTTAGCAGTTGTAGAATAATTTAGAAGAAAGAGGTAGAAAGTCATGGCAAAGGAAATTAAATATGGTTCAGAAGCAAGAGTAGCATTAGAAGCCGGCGTAGATAAGCTGGCAGATACAGTCAGAGTTACATTGGGACCGAAAGGAAGAAATGTAGTGCTGGACAAATCTTTTGGAGCTCCGTTGATCACCAACGACGGTGTGACAATCGCAAAAGAAATCGAGCTTGAAGATGCATTTGAAAACATGGGAGCACAGCTTGTAAAAGAAGTTGCTACTAAGACAAATGACGTGGCAGGCGACGGTACAACCACAGCAACGGTTTTGACACAGGCTATGGTACATGAAGGAATGAAGAACTTAGAGGCAGGCGCGAATCCCATCGTACTTAGAAGAGGTATGAAGAAAGCTACAGATGTAGCAGTAGAAGCGCTGAAAGCTATGAGCCAGAAAGTCAACGGCAAAGACCAGATTGCAAAGGTAGCAGCAATTTCCGCCGGAGATGAAGAAGTAGGAACATTAGTATCCGATGCAATGGAGAAAGTAACCAACGACGGCGTTATCACAATCGAAGAATCCAAGACCATGCAGACAGAACTGGATCTGGTAGAAGGTATGCAGTTCGACAGAGGATATGTTTCCGCATATATGTGTACAGATATGGACAAAATGGAAGCCGTTTTAGACGATCCTTACATCTTGATCACTGACAAGAAAATTTCCAATATTCAGGAAATCCTTCCTCTGTTAGAGCAGATAGTACAAAGCGGCGCAAGACTTTTGATCATCGCAGAAGATATCGAAGGAGAGGCCTT
>CAYQRG010000094.1:0-6096 GCA_964419645.1 uncultured Eubacterium sp. | reverse complement strand
GGCACATTTAATGTAGTAGCTGTAAAAGCTCCGGGATATGGCGACAGAAGAAAAGCAATGTTAGAAGATATTGCAATTTTAACAGGCGGACAGGTGATTTCAGAAGAACTTGGTCTGGACTTAAAAGATACCACTATGGATCAGTTAGGCCGTGCAAAATCCGTAAAAGTTCAGAAGGAAAATACGGTAATCGTAGACGGCGAAGGAGATAAAGCTGCAATCCAGTCCAGAATCGGACAGATTAGAGGACAGATCGAAGAGACCACATCTGAATTTGACAAAGAAAAATTACAGGAGCGTCTTGCAAAATTAGCAGGCGGCGTAGCAGTAATTCGTGTGGGCGCTGCAACCGAGACAGAAATGAAAGAGGCAAAACTGCGTATGGAGGATGCGTTGAATTCTACCAGAGCAGCTGTAGAAGAAGGCATCATCGCAGGCGGCGGTTCTGCATATATCCATGCTTCTGCAAAAGTGGCAGAGCTGGCAGAAAGTTTAGACGGCGATGAGAAGACAGGCGCAAAAGTCATCTTAAAAGCACTGGAATCTCCTCTTTACTATATCGCTGCAAATGCAGGTTTAGAAGGCGCTGTTATTATCAATAAAGTAAAAGAAGCAAAACAGGGAATCGGATTTAACGCTGTTACGGAAGAATATGTAGATATGGTAGAAAGCGGAATCTTAGATCCGGTGAAAGTAACAAGAAGCGCATTGCAGAATGCAACCTCTGTAGCATCTACATTATTGACTACAGAATCGGCTGTTGCCAACATCAAAGAAGATACACCGGCAATGCCGGCAGGCGGCCCGGGAATGGGCGGCATGATGTAAGATAGGAGCGTTCTTTATTGCCGCAATAAAAGTATAGAAAAACATCAAAGAGTACCGTTATTCCAGAAAATTGGGAGACGGTACTTTTTTTCTATTCCCAATCTCATAACCTACAGAATTTCAATGAAAATTCTATAATCATAGTAGAAATCAAAAGGAAAGTGTGCTACAATCTAATCGTTATGATTAAAAACAGGAGGAAACTTTCATGAATAAAGTAGCAGTTGTTTCAGACAGCAACAGTGGAATTGTACAGGAAGAAGCCAAAGAATTGGGTGTTTCCATTATTCCGATGCCGTTTTTTATCAACAATGAAACCTATTACGAAGGAATTGATCTTACACAGGAAGAATTTTATGAAAAGTTAAAAGGCGGCTGTGATATTTCTACTTCGATGCCTTCCGTGGGAAGTGTGACAGAGCTTTGGGACGATTTATTAAAAGAATATGATGAAATTGTGCATATCCCCATGTCAAGCGGATTGAGCAGCTCCTGCGAGACGGCAATGATGCTGGCTCAGGACTATGACGGGAAAGTGCAGGTAGTGAATAACCAGAGAATTTCCGTAACACAGCGTCAGTCTGTTATAGATGCAAAGAGACTCACAGAGCAGGGCAGAAGTGCGGCTGAGATTAAAGAAATATTAGAACGGGAGAAAATGGAATCTTCTATTTATATTATGGTAGATACCTTAAGCTATCTGAAAAAAGGCGGAAGGATTACGCCTGCTGCTGCAGCTCTTGGCACGTTACTGAAGTTAAAACCGGTACTTCAGATCCAGGGCGAGAAATTAGATGCGTTTGCAAAAGCAAGAACTGTGAAACAGGCAAAATCCATTATGATTGAGGCGGTCAAAAATGATCTTGCAAATCGTTTTAAAGATCCGGAAGCAAGAAATATGTATCTGGAAATCGCCTATACCTATGATATAGGGGCTGCAGAAGCTTTTCGGGAAGAAGTGAAAGCTGCTTTCCCAGGCATTGTTGATATTGTAATGAATCCGTTATCATTGAGCGTATCCTGCCATATCGGGCCTGGAGCATTGGCATTGGCTTGTTCAAAAGAGATACCGGAACTGATGTAGAGGGAAAACGCCTGAAAGGGCATACCTGTATGTCCAAAAAACTTTACGAAAAGGAGGAAACACCAGGGTAAAAGCAGTGGTTGGCGCCAACTGGGGAGTCGAAGGAAAAGGTAAAATAACGGATATGCTTGCAAAAGAGGCGGATATCATTGTCCGCTTTCAGGGAGGAGCAAATGCCGGTCATACGATTGTCAATGATTACGGTAAATTTGCGCTGCATACACTTCCCTCCGGCGTATTTTATAACCATACGACAAGTGTGATCGGAAATGGCGTGGCATTGAACATTCCGGTGCTTTTTAATGAAATTAAATCAATTACAGACAGAGATGTGCCGGCACCGAAGATTTTGGTGTCTGACAGGGCGCAGATTGTGATGCCTTATCATATTTTATTTGACCAGTACGAAGAAGAGCGGTTAGGGGGCAAATCATTCGGCTCCACCAAATCGGGAATTGCGCCGTTTTATTCTGACAAATATGCAAAGATCGGTTTTCAGGTCAATGAATTGTTTGAAGAGGAATCTCTGAAAGAAAAAATAAACCGCGTATGTGAAACCAAAAATGTTTTATTAGAGCATCTGTATCACAAACCGCTTTTAGATCCGGACGAGCTTTTGGAAACAATGCATGAGTACCGGGATATGGTAGCGCCTTATGTATGTGATGTCTCCGCTTTTCTGGATCAGGCGATCAAAGACGGGAAAAATATTCTTCTGGAAGGACAATTGGGAACTTTAAAAGATCCGGATCATGGCATTTATCCTATGGTTACATCATCTTCCACACTGGCTGCTTATGGAGCGGTAGGCGCAGGCATCCCGCCCTATGAGATCCAGAAAGTAATTACCGTGTGCAAGGCTTATTCTTCCGCAGTAGGTGCAGGCGCATTTGTCAGTGAGATATTCGGAGAAGAGGCAGATGAGTTAAGGCGCAGGGGCGGCGACGGCGGCGAATATGGCGCCACGACCGGAAGGCCAAGGCGAATGGGATGGTTTGACTGTGTTGCCAGCAAATACGGTTGCAGGCTGCAGGGAACTACAGATGTGGCATTTACCGTACTGGATGTGTTGGGCTACTTAGAGGAAATTCCGGTATGCGTGGGATATGAAATTGACGGAGAATTGACAACTGATTTTCCGACTACAGGCAGGCTGGAAAGGGCAAAACCGGTATTAAAAACGCTTCCGGGCTGGAATGAAGATATCCGGGGAATCCGAAAGTACGAAGATCTTCCGGAAAACTGCAGAAACTATATCGAATTTGTAGAGGAGCAGATCGGTTATCCGATTACAATGGTATCAAACGGACCGGGAAGAGACGATATTATTTACCGCTAAACGGTACAACACAAAAATACCCTTCGGGTATCCCTTTATGTGCGGAAAAAATGCACATGAATAAAGAAAATAAATTAGATTTATGAGAGACAGAAGATTTTTCGGCATCAGGCCGTGAAGTCTTCTGTTTTTGACTGCTTAAGTTTTTTGATTTTTTTCCAAAAAAAGTGAAGGATGAAAGATTTGGTGACTATATAAGAGTGTAGGGGCTAAACGTTCATGAACAAAAACCTTTAGATATTCCTTTATGTGCAAAAAAGACGCACAATCATTTGGAAAAGGAGATGGCACTGTGACACGGGATGAATTTGAATATTTGCTGATAAAGTACGAAAAAGATATATATTCTATCTGCATTCGGCTGACAGGGAATCAATGTGATGCAGAAGAGCTGTTTCAGGACACCTGGCTTGCGGCAATGGAACAGATGCATGGAATTGATTTTAAAAAGAATCCAAAGAGTTATCTGATTGGAAAAGCGATTATCTTATGGAAAGCAAAAAAGAGAAAATTTGCCAGACGACAGAGGATTGCGCCGCAGATAAACATGGAAGATCAATCGGATGAAACTTTTTATGTCAGTGAAACGCCTTCCTTAGAGCAGCAGGCAGAAAAGAGGGAGATGCTCCATACTTTACGAGAAGAGGTAGGGCAGCTAAAAGACAAATACAGAATTGTCGTGGAATTGCACTACGCAATGGATCTGACCGCCTCCCAGATTGCAGATATTTTGAAAATCCCAAAGGGAACAGTGGAAAGCAGACTCTACAAGGCAAGAAAATTATTGAAAAACAGAATGGAGGAGCTTGGATATGAAATCGGATAAAAGAACAGATGAAATGGATGCTTTATTGAAAAGCTGCCTTCATGTAGAGCAGGAACCGGATGATGCATTGCATCAGAAGGTCATGCAGAAATGGAAGGAGCAGTCGAATATGAAACAAAGAAAATTTTATAAGGCAGCCGCTGCTACAGCAGCAGTTGTGATGTTATCAACGTTATCCGTAGGAGCAGCCATGCGTTTTTTCACTCCAAAGGAAGTGGCTACAGAACTTGCCGGAATGGAAATCGCAGAGCTTTTTGAATCTGATGATGCAGTTTTGATCAATGAAACCCAAGAAGGAGAACAGTATTCTTATACACTTCTGGGACTGACAGAAGGGAAAAATCTCCTGCAGTTGGATACAGACGGCAGCTATTTGGAAAAAGACGCATTTTATGCAGTGGTGGCAGTTTCCCAAAAAGACGGCAGCAATTTATCATTAAAAGAATTTCAGGAAAGTGAAAACGGCCATTTCATTTCTCCGTTAATTCAGGGATTAGAGCCCTGGATGTATAATATTGCATCCATGAACGGAGGCTATTCTGAAATGGAAAAAGACGGAATTGTTTACCGTATGATCAATTGTGATAAAATCGGTTATTTTGCAGACCGCCAGCTTTATCTTTGCATTTCTGATACGACATTTTATGACACGAATGCATATGATTATGATGAAAAAAGCGGAATCATTACACGGAATATGAACTATGACGGCACAAATCTCTTGTTTGACCTTCCGATTGAAAGCAGCAGGGCCAATGCAGCTCTGGCGGAAAATTATCTGAAGGAGCTGGAAAAAGAGTGGGAGCCGGATGCGGAGGAAACTGAAGAGGATATCGAAACAGATATGGGTATAGAAAACCCTGACGCACTGGCAGATTATGCACTCTATCAGGAGGCTTTAAACAGTACGCCGGAAGAAGTGGAAAATGTGCTTACGAATCTGGGTATGACGGCAACAGACAGGCAGACGGCAAAAATGGAAAATGACGGATATTATTTCAAGCAGGTACGGGAAGACGGAGAATCGAGTCAAACATTTTATAAAGACAGTTTTAAAGAGGGGCTTGCGGAATCTTGTGAGTATAGTGAGTCAGAAATTGAGGCGGAGCTGATCATCATAGTGGTACGTCTGCAGGAAGACGGAACAGCAATAGGTACCTTTTATGAAAAAACATACCCAATGAAATAAAACATTTCTGCAGCGGGGATTGCTGAACAGGCGGTTGTAAATGCAGTCCAAAGAGTCTGAGAAAATATAGATGAGGCATCTCAAAAATTGCGAGGTGTCTCATTTTTTTTAAAGTAAAAATTGACAATATTATTTGGTATGATATAATTAAATAGACAATATTGCACAAAATAGAAATAGAAATTTATAATTTGTGCAAAAAATAACTAAAGGGGGATTTGCAATGCAAATAAGAAGGAAGAAATTTTTCAGCTTTGTGCTTGCATTTGCAGTTGCCGTTTCAGCTATTCCGGCAACGGGAGTGCGTGTGCAAGCACAGGAAGAAAACCTGGCAGACTTGAAGTATGAAATTTATCCAGTGCCAAGAGAAATTTCATATGATCCGAATAATGGAACAATTGAATTAAGCGATGCTCCAAATCTGATCATTGAAAGTTCTGTAGACGACGCGACCAGGAATCGTCTGAATGATATTCTGGAGATGAAAGAAATTGAGGGTGCGAAATCAAATGCAATCGTTTCCGGAAAAACAAATATCCTGGTGGGAGTAGAAGGCTCCGGCGGAACAGTAGATAACTGGTTTACGCAGAATGTTGAGTATCCTGACGGTCATTTTGAAAAAGTAGATTCTTATGTTCTGGCGATCCAGGATGATGTGATCGCAGTATTGGGAAAAGATACGGATGCTGCTTTTTATGGTCTTAGTACTTTAAAATTGATTGTGGAGCAGACAGAAGACAGAACAATCCGTGAACTTCAGGTCAATGATTATGCACCCCACGATAGACCAGCCTGAAAGCATTCCAACAGCAGGAGTTCATATAATTGCT
>CAYQRG010000093.1:3085-7250 GCA_964419645.1 uncultured Eubacterium sp. | reverse complement strand
TTAAAATCCCGTGGGTAGTGATACCCGTACCGGTTCGATTCCGGTCTGCGGCATTTTTGGAAATGGCTTAAACGTAATGTGTTAAGCTGTTTTTTTATGTACACGCCCGCATAGGGAATATAACCACTTACAGAGACATGCGGGCGGCGCAGCGAGTAGGAGAAAACTTCCCTACTTGATTGATAAAAAGAAAGGAAGAAAGAATTATGGCAGCAAAAACAAAAAAGAACAGTAAAGAGCAGCAAAAGAAAAAACAGCTTATGATAGCGGGAGCAGTTGTTTTGTGCTTTTGCGTTGTGGCACTCTTGATTACGGTATTTATGATTCCCAAAGAGAATGGGGATGAAAATGACCAGGTGAGTGAATCGGATGCAGGTGAAGCGGATACACAGAAAAAGGATGTTGCAGCCGGATCGGGTTGTTATGCAGATATCGAAATACAGGATTACGGTACAATCACAGTTCAGTTGGATCAGGAATCTGCGCCGATCACAACGGAGAATTTTATTAATCTTGCGGAAAGCGGTTTTTATGACGGACTGACCTTTCACCGCATTATGGAAGGATTTATGATGCAGGGAGGAGATCCGGAGGGAACCGGCATGGGAGGCTCTGATCAGACAATCGTAGGAGAATTTTCTGCAAATGGATATGACAATGATCTTTCCCATACCAGAGGAGCGATTTCTATGGCGCGGTCTAATGATTACGACAGTGCAAGCTCTCAGTTTTTTATCGTGCATCAGGACAGTACATTTCTGGATGGACAATACGCGGTATTCGGCTATGTAACAGAAGGAATAGAGATTGTAGATCAGATCTGCGAGTCAGCAGAGCCGACAGATAACAACGGCACGATTCCGGCGGACCAACAGCCGGTGATTACTAAAATTACCATACGGGCAGAATAAACGAGATGAAAGAACATAATCTTACCGAAGGAAATATTTTAAAAACACTGCTGCTTTTTGCAGTTCCGTTTTTGGCTGCGAATATACTGCAGTCCTTGTATGGCGCCGTGGATTTATTTGTAGTGGGAAAATATTGTACGGCAGAGAGTGTGGCGGCAGTATCCACAGGAACGCAGGTGACACAGATTATTACCAGCCTGATCACGGGATTGACCTTAGGCAGCACGATTTTGATTGGACAGTATACCGGAAGTCGAGAATTTGAAACGGTAAAAAAGATCATAGGGACGACGTTTACGGTATTTGCCATCACTGCTGTTTTGCTGACCGTGGTCCTGCTTGTGTTGGAGCGGCCTTTGCTTATGCTTTTGGATACGCCGGAGGAATCTTTTGCGCTGACCATGGACTATGTGGCGATCTGCCTTTACGGCAATATTTTTGTCTGCGGCTATAATGCGATCAGTGCCATACTCCGGGGATATGGGGATTCTGCCAGACCGATGATATTTGTGGCCATTGCGTGTGGGATCAATGTCGTACTGGATTTTTTATTTGTGGGAACCTTTGGCCTGGGTGTGGCAGGGACAGCTCTAGCGACAATTATTTCCCAGGGGATTAGTATGGGGATTGCCGTTGTTTATTTAAAAAAGAAGGATTTTATTTTTGACTTTAAGTGGAAGAGTTTTTATCCTGTCTGGGACATCGTAAAAAAACTTGCCAGGGTGGGCATACCGATTTCCTTTCAGGAGTTAATGGTACGGATTTCTTTTCTCTATCTTATGGCAGTGATGAACCGCTGCGGCGTGTATGCGGCTTCGGTAGTGGGGATTGGAAGCAAGTACGATGTATTTGCCATGCTTTCGGCTACCTCTATGGCAAGCGCGCTGTCTGCTTTAACGGCGCAGAATATCGGCGCGGGAAAAGCAGATCGGGCCAGAAAGTCGTTATGGTATGGCATGAGCTTTGCGCTGGTGATTTCTTGTTTGTTTTGGCTGTGGGCGCAGCTTAGCCCCCAGTCCATGCTGCAGGTATTTACCCATGATGAAAATGTGATCGCGGCAGGAGTGCCATTTTTCCGCTCCTGCAGTTATGATTATATTATGGTGACAATGGTGTTCTGCCTCAATGGATATTTAAACGGAAAACAGAAAACAGTCTGGACCATGGTAAGCTGCAGCGCAGGGGCTCTGCTCCTTCGGATTCCCCTGGTGTATTTCTTTGGAAAAAATTTTGCCGGGGATTTGGGGATGCTTGGAATGATTGCGCCGACGGTTTCTGGAATTATGGCTTGTTATACGCTTGTTTATGTGGTGTATGGAGAAAAGAGGCATCGTCGGAAAGACAGGATTGGTTGCGGAATATGAAAAATAAGAAATTTTTAGTGTGGGCGATATTTTTAGTTCTATGTTGTCTGACAGGATGCTCTTCCATGAAAATTCCGGGAAGAAATGAAGAATCAGAGAGAAATACGGAGATTTCATCAGAACAGATTCCTGGGACAGAAAGTCAGGAAGAGCCGACGGAGGTTTTTCCGGTTTCGGAGAAAACAGAAGAAGAGATTTTGCAGGAAAAAGTAACGGAATATCTGGACAAAATGACGTTGGAAGAAAAGGCGGCCCAGTTATTTATTGTTCTGCCGGAAGCATTGATGGAAGGTGTCAGTAGTGTTACGGCAGCAGGTACGGCTACGCAGGAAGCCATTGACCGGATTCCTGTGGGCGGATTTATTTATATGGAAAACAACCTGCAGTCATCCGAGCAGGTGACATCCATGCTGGAGAATGTGCAGAAGTTTAGCAGGGAGCGGATCGGACTACCGATGTTTCTCTGTGTGGACGAAGAGGGAGGATCGGTTGCCAGGATTGCTGGAACGGGAAAATTTGATGTTCCGGTTACCTTGAGCATGGCCGAAATCGGACAACGGCAGAGTGCAGATGAAGCTTATGAGATTGGAGAGACCATTGGAGGATATCTTTTTAATCTGGGATTTAATGTGGATTTTGCTCCGGTTGCAGATGTCTGGACAAATCCTAAGAATCAGGTAGTGAAGAAACGGGCTTTTGGTTCAGATGCCAAGGTTGTGTCGTATATGGCAAATGCCACGGCAGAGGGGCTTATGTCTCAGGGAATACTGCCTTGTTTGAAACATTTTCCGGGACATGGAAATACGACTGCTGATACCCATGCAGGTTATGCCTATACCGGTAAGACGAAAGAAGAGCTGTATGAGTGCGAACTGATTCCTTTTTTGGAGGGAATCCAAAATGATGTGCCGTTTATTATGGTTGGACATATTTCTCTTCCGAATGTAATCGGTGATGATACGCCGGCATCTCTTTCATCGGTGATTATGCAGGAGCTGCTGAGAGAAGAAATGGGGTATGAAGGGATTATCATTACGGATGCTTTCAATATGGGAGCGATTGCAAACCAGTATTCTTCCGGGGAGGCGGCAGTAAAAGCACTGCAGGCGGGAGCAGATATTCTGCTTATGCCAAAAGATTTTCCATCGGCGTATGAGGAGGTTATCCTGGCAATGAAAGACGGGAGGCTGTCAGCGGAGAGGATTGATGAATCGCTTAAGAGGATTTTGAAGAAGAAAATAGAAATGGATTCTAAGTGAGAGAAGAGATAGGAAATGGCAGTAAATTTTTTATGGATTTTAGTATTTTATTTATTGATTATGAATGTGACAGGATTGGCTGTTATGGGAATAGATAAAAGCAAGGCTAAGCGTCATGTGTGGAGAATACCAGAGGCAGCATTGTTTCTCATAAGCTTATTAGGAGGCAGCATTGGGACCTGGGCAGGGATGTATCTGTTCCGGCATAAGACAAAGCATTGGTATTTTGTGCTTGGAATGCCGGTGATATTTATTTTTCATGTTGTGATTGCAGTCTATGTGTTTCAGATGTTGTTTGGATAAGCTAAAGTGTTAATGCCGGGCATTTGGAAAGATTTTTTCATGGATTTGCTTTTCGGGGAAATGAGGTGTTGATTGGGAGCAATGTATGATTTAGACAGATTTATAAAAGCACAGGAACAGGCTTATGAACAGGCTCTTTCTGAAATCAGGTTGGGACATAAGCGCAGTCATTGGATCTGGTATATATTTCCGCAGATCAAGGGACTGGGGTTTAGTTTTGCATCGGAATATTATGGAATAGACGGTTTGGGGGAAGCAAGGGCATATATGGAGAATCCCATATTAAGAAAACGTCTTTTGGAGATCAGTGAAGCGCTGTTGGATCTGC
>CAYQRG010000093.1:0-3075 GCA_964419645.1 uncultured Eubacterium sp. | reverse complement strand
GATGCGGGAGAGGTTATGGGGCATTCGGATGATTTGAAGCTGCGTTCTTCCATGACGTTATTTGCGGAGGCGTCGCCGGAGTATTCCGTATTTCAAAAAGTTCTGGTTAAGTTTTTTGATGGGGATAGGGATAATAAAACATTGGAAGCCAGATGTTTTTGGAGGTGATATCATGAAAAAAGCGTTGCCGATAGGCGTGGAAAACTTTGCAGATATAGTGAAATCGGATTATTATTATGTGGATAAAACAATATTTATAAAAGAACTTTTGGATTTAAAGGGGAAAGTGAATCTATTTACCCGTCCAAGACGTTTTGGAAAAACGCTGAATTTGAGCATGCTCCGGTATTTTTTTGAGGACACTGGAGACATGGAAATGAACTCGGAAAATAAAGAGCTTTTTCAAGGATTGAAAATCATGGATGCGGGAGAATCCTATACCAGCCAGATGGGAATGTATCCAGTGATCAACCTGACACTGAAATCTGCAAAGCAGGAAGATTTTGAAACTGCCTACTACATGATGCAGACTGGGATTGCTGCAGAATTTTTAAGGCACAGGGGCATGGTTGAGAAGGGAAAGGAAAAGCTTTCCCCGAAAGAGTATGAACGGTATATGGATATTGCAGAGGAGCGGGCTGATGAAAAGGAGGTCAGAAATTCCCTGCAGCTGTTCTGCCGCTGTATGCATGAAATTACGGGAAAAAATACAGTCATATTGATAGACGAGTATGATGTTCCTCTGGAAAACTCGTATTTCCGGGGATTTTATGATAAAATGGTCGGCTTTATCCGTTCTTTATTTGAATCCGCGTTAAAGACAAATGATTATCTACAGTTTGCTGTGATCACGGGATGTTTAAGGATTTCTAAGGAAAATATTTTTACAGGACTGAACCATTTGAATATTGTTTCCATACTGGATAAGAAATACAGCGAGCATTTCGGTTTTACAGAGCCGGAAGTATTGCAGATGATGTCTTATTACAATGTCGAAAGCCGTATTTCAAGTATGAAGGAGTGGTATGATGGGTATCTGTTCGGTAATACGGAGGTTTATAATCCGTGGAGCGTGATAAAGTTTCTGTACGATCTATATTCAGATGTCAACGCCTTTCCGCGTCCGTACTGGATCAATACCAGTTCGAATGATATCATAAAGGACCTGATTGCTAAGGCGGACCGGGAAACAAAAAGGCAGATTGAGACGCTTTTGCGGGGAGAAACATTGGATATTCAAGTGCATGAAGAAGTCACCTATGGCGATATGGAAAGCAGAGGGGAATATTTATGGAATTTCCTCTATTTTACAGGATATCTGACAAAAGAGGAAGAATATTTTAAAGAATCGTCTATCTATCTTAAGGCACGAATTCCAAATACGGAAGTGAAAACAATCTACCAGACTACGATTTTAGGCTGGATGCGGCAAAAGATAGAAAAGCAGGATTTTCGGGATCTGTACCGGGCAATGGAAGACGGAAATGCGGAGAAAATGAGAGATATTCTGGGAGAACAGCTTTTTGGGACGATCAGTTTTTTTGACAGTGCGGAAAACTTTTACCATGGTTTCCTTGCGGGGATTTTAAGCCAGAGTGAAAACTATCTGGTCAAATCCAATCGAGAGTCTGGTAACGGGCGTTCTGACATTATGGTAAAAAGCCCGTCTTTGCGGGGCAGAGCGTTTATTTTGGAATTAAAGGTTTCTGATCACATTGATGATTTGGAAGCGGACGCCAAGGAGGCGCTGTGCCAGATTTATGAGAAAAACTATATGGAGGAATTGCGGGCAGAGGGATATAAAAGAATAGACTGCTACGGGATTTCATTTTATCGAAAGGACTGCGAGGTTTTGTTTGGGGAGTTCTAGGTAAGAGGAATAATAGAAGTGCAGATCTTTGGGGGATTCTAAAGATCTGCACTTTTTAGATATTATGGTGACAGCATAATAACGGAGTGTACATCAAAGGAGATCTTTTGTTTTCCGTGCAAGGTACAAAGGAAAATTTGTGATATAGCCATCCTTTCGATAACCGCGTTTTGAGAAGCGCAATGCGTATGCAGGCCTGTGGTCAGCAATGTATTTTTTGAAAGATGGGGCGGATTTGTCTTCTCCACCCTTTACTTCAATGGGGATGATCTCAGCGCCATATTGCAGTACAAAATCAATTTCATGATTTTTGTCAGAGAAGTAGCGAGGTTCGATTTCAAATTGTCCCCGAAGCTGCTGCAAACAATAGTTTTCAGTTAGAGGACCTTTGAATTGGTAGTCGGACTTTAAAAGTATGGCACTGTTGTCAATGCCGGCCATGTGCTTGAGGAGTCCGGTGTCAAATACAAAAAGTTTAAACTGATCCAGTCTGTCAAAGACCGAAAGGGGATGTTCCATTTTGGAGACATTGTAAACGCGGCTAAGCATACCGGCTGAGACAAGCCATTCAATAGCTTCTTCAAAATCACGCGCCCTGCCGCCTTCACGGACGGCGCCGTACATGAATTTCTCATTGGGCTTGGCAAGCTGTGTCACAATACTGCGGAAGACCATGAGGATACGTCCGCTGTTTACTTTGCCGTTGTGTTTTGAAAAGTCATTTTCATAGACTTCAATAAGCTCATGCTGTATTTGGGATATTTTCGCCGGATCTTTGTATTTGATCCATGACGAGACACATTCCGGCATACCACCAATAATAAGATAGTAGTTGTATGCTTCAAGCAGCCGATTGTGAAAAATATCTTCAATGAGCTGATTTTTTTGTATGCTGACATAATAGTCATAAAGCGGCGGATCAACTGCAGCAAGAAATTCATCAAAAGTCAGTGGAGAGATGTCAAGCAGATTTACCATGCCGACCGGATAAGATTTCGGTTTTGCGAGGAGCGTTCCAAGCAGGCTGCCTGCTGCAATGACATGGTAGTCATTGGCTTTCTCTTTGAAATATTTAAGTGTATTTAGTGCCTCCGGGCATTCCTGAATTTCATCGAAAATAATGAGTGTTTTGCCCGGAAGGATTTTTTCCCCGGCAATCATGGAAAGAAGATCAATAATTCGGTGAGGGTTTTTGTTGGTTTCAA
>CAYQRG010000092.1:0-7285 GCA_964419645.1 uncultured Eubacterium sp. | reverse complement strand
GCCGAAACAAAAGGCGCCCTGGCGCTGCATCAGAAATTGGCAGAAGTGGATGCAGATTCTGCAAAATCCATTCATCCTAACAATAAAAAACGGGTAATCCGGGCCTTGGAATTTTACCACCAAAACGGATATCCCATTTCCAGACACAATGAAACGGAACGGCAGAAATCTTCTCCCTATCAGGCTGCCTATTTTGTGCTGACAGATGACAGAGCCTGCCTGTATGAACAGATCGATCACCGGGTAGATCTTATGTTAGAAGACGGTCTTTTGGAAGAAGTCAAAAACTTAAAAGACATGGGCTGCCACAGAGGTATGATATCCATGCAGGGTTTAGGCTACAAAGAACTGCTGGCATATCTGGAAGGAGAAATTTCACTGGAGGAGGCCGTTTATCGGATAAAAAGAGATACCAGACATTTTGCCAAACGGCAGCTTACTTGGTTTGGAAGGGAGAAAGACGTCATCTGGCTGGATAAGCGGCAGTTTGATTATGACGAAAACAGAATGTTAGATCATATGTTGTCCATTTTAGAAGAAAAGGGGATATACCATGCAAAATCATGAACTCATACAGAAACAATACGAACGACTTGGAATCTGTAAAGAAGTGTATCTGTTTGGCAGCAGGATAGAAGAGAGCTTAAAACCGCGTTTTGACTCCTTTGACCAGACAGCAGAATTCAATCAGATGAAGATCATTTCCGCTATGCAGAAAAACAGAGTTTCCGCCGAATGTTTTAATATTTCCAGCGGATACGGATACAATGACCTTGGCCGGGACACCTTAGAAGCAGTCTATGCAGACTGTTTTAAGGGAGAGGATGCGCTGGTGCGCCCCCAGATCACCTGCGGAACCCATGCGCTGGCCTTAGCGTTAAAATCCAACCTGCGGCCGGGAGACGAACTGCTTTCTCCGGTGGGAAAACCCTACGACACCTTAGAAGAAGTCATCGGCATCCGCCCCTCCAAAGGTTCTCTGGCAGAATACGGAATTTCTTACCGCCAGGCAGATCTGCAAAAAGACGGCAGCTTTGACTATGAAAGCATCCGCCATGCTATAAACGAAAAAACAAAACTGGTAACCATACAACGCTCCAAAGGTTATGCCACACGACCGACACTGTCTGTTGGCCGGATTGAGGAATTGATCTCTTTTATCAAAAAAATCAAACCGGATGTGATCTGCATGGTAGACAATTGTTATGGGGAATTTGTAGAGGAGAGAGAACCCTTAGAGGCAGGGGCAGATATGATCGTAGGTTCCCTGATCAAAAATCCCGGAGGCGGACTGGCTCCGGCAGGGGGCTATATCGTAGGCAAAAAAGAATGTGTGGAAAATGCGGCATATCTTTTAACCTCTCCGGGACTTGGAAAAGAAGTGGGAGCCTCTCTGGGTGTGATGCAGTCCTTCTATCAGGGACTTTTCTTAGCTCCCACAGTAGTAAATGCTGCGTTAAAAGGAGCTGTTTTCGCAGCAAACATTTATGAAACATTAGGATTTGACGTGCTGCCAAACGGCAGAGAAAGCCGCCACGATATTATCCAGGCCGTGACATTCCACAATCCGGACGCCATGACGGCGTTCTGCAGAGGCATCCAGGCCGCTGCGCCGGTGGATTCTTATGTAACGCCGGAACCCTGGGCTATGCCCGGCTATGACAGCGATGTCATTATGGCAGCAGGTGCCTTTGTACAGGGATCTTCCATTGAATTAAGCGCAGATGGGCCTCTGAAACCGCCCTATGCCGTCTATTTTCAGGGCGGCCTGACCTGGTATCATGCAAAACTGGGAATTTTAATGTCTCTGCAAAAACTTTATGAGCAAAAACTTGTTAATAGGGATTTAATATGTTAAAATAGTATGAATGGCTTTTGGAATTTGTGATCTATTCAGACAGGTAAGAGAGTAGAAAGGATATTCCATGAATCATCATTTAACGGTAAAAGAATTACCGGAATCCGAAAAACCCTACGAGAAATGCCTGCATTACGGGGCAGAATATCTCTCGGATGCAGAGCTTTTGGCTGTCATTATCCGCACAGGGACCACCGGCAGGAAATCCATTGACGTTGCCCAGGAGATTTTGAACTGCAATGAAAAGAGCCTTTTAAACCTCTATCATATGAGTTTCAAAGAACTTATGGCAATCCCGGGGATCGGCACGGTGAAAGCAGTCCAGCTAAAATGCCTTGCAGAGATTACCAAACGCATGACAAAAGCGGTCCGAATCCGCGAAGTCACATTAAACAGCGCCTCCTCTGTGGCCGCTTACTATATGGAAGAGCTGCGCCATGAGGACAGGGAGAATCTGATGCTTTGCATGTTTGATTCCCAGTGTGTCCTGCTTGGAGACGAGGTCATATCCATAGGAACGGTCAATGCATCCTTGGTATCTCCCAGAGAGATTTTTATCCGGGCACTGGCACATCAGGCTGTTTACATCATCCTGCTGCACAATCACCCCAGCGGCGTTCCGCTGCCCAGCACACAGGATCGGCTTGTGACCAAAAAAGTACAGGAATGCGGAGAATTAATGGGAATTTATTTATCGGATCATATTATTATAGGTGATAACCAGTATTTCAGCTTTAAAGAGGAAAATCTGCTGACTTAGAAGTAGATTGAAGGGAGAACTGCAATGAACAACAATATTTATTGTATTGATTTGGGAACCTGCAACATGAAGATATTCTGCAAATCAATCGGCAAGATATTAAACGAGAAAAACACAATTGCGATTGTAAACAAGAATCAAATTTATGCTTACGGAGATGCTGCATATGCGATGTATGAAAAAGCACCGGAATCCATCCATGTTACGTTTCCGATTACAAACGGCGTAATCGCAGACTTTAATCATGTCCAGAATATGATCTTTGATTTTCTGGAAACACGTACAAAAGGAAAAGTCCATGGCGCAGAATTTTTAGCAGCAGTGCCTACCGATATCACAGAGGTAGAGAAGAAAGC
This sequence comes from uncultured Eubacterium sp., assembly GCA_964419645.1. Taxonomy (GTDB): domain Bacteria; phylum Bacillota; class Clostridia; order Lachnospirales; family Lachnospiraceae; genus Roseburia_B. The sequence continues at coordinate 4,311 of CAYQRG010000092.1, read as the reverse complement.
TTTCTTTGACCTGTTTTACAAAAGCAAAGTAAAGCCCAAAAGTGTTTTACTGTGTGAAAAGCCCATTGCAGATGCAGTAGGTCTTGGTCTGGATGTCAATGAACCTACCGGCGTTATGATTGTAGATATTGGAGCAGATACCACAGAGATTTCCGTTATTTCCTTAGGAGGACTTGTGCTCAGTGATCTGCTGCATTTCGGCGGCAACCGGATTGATGAATCCATTATCAGCCACATCAAACGCACCTATAATCTGGTCATCGGACAAAAAACAGCAAAATCCTTAAAAGAATGCTTAGGCTCTGGACTGCCCGGAAGAGAAGAGAGCATGGTAATTGTAGGAAGAGATCTTGTCAGTGGTCTGCCGATTGAATTGGAAATCAGTGCACAGACCGTATATGAGGCGATCAAAGACAACTTAAATTCTATCTGCACTTCCATTAAGATGATTTTGGAGAAAACTCCGCCAGAAGTTGCAAAAGATATTATTCATTCCGGCATTTATATTACAGGGGGCGGTTCTAAGATTCAGGATCTGGATTCTTTGTTTACCCAGATTACCAATATCCGCGTAAACACCTGTGAAACGCCGGAAGAATCTGTCGTACGCGGACTGATAAAAATTGCTTCTGACAGCAAATACAAACACCTTACCTTTAATATGAAGACAAGAATTTTGAAATAACCGAGGTATTTGAATGAAACGAAAATCAAAATTTAAACTTCCATCCAAATATATGCTGATCATTCTGACAGTATTATGTGGAATTTTGGTTTATGTCAGTTTTACGATGAATCTTTCCGGAGGTCCCTTAAATACCGTGGCAGGGCATATATTTATTCCCATGCAGAAAGGGATCAATTATGTAGGGCTCTGGATTTCAGACAAAACAGATAACTTAAAAGATTTAAAAGACGTTATGGAGGAAAATGCCAGTCTCAAAGCCCAGGTAGATGAGCTGACCTCAGAGTTAAATACCATTAAGCTGGAACAGTATGAACTGAACAATTTAAGAGAGCTGTTAAAACTGGATCAGAAATATCCCAGTTATGAAAAAGTCGCAGCAAATGTAATCGGCAAAGACGTTGGCAACTGGTTTTCTATTTTTACCATAGACAAAGGAACAAAAGACGGTATAGAAATTGATATGAATGTGATCGCCGGCAGCGGATTGGTGGGAATCGTTACAGATGTCGGTCCTAACTACGCAAAGGTACGCTCCATTATTGACGATGTCAGCAAAGTCAGCGGAATGGTTTTGACGACTTCAGACCGCTGCATCATACACGGAGATCTGCAGGAGATGAATGCTAATCAGAATATTCTTCTTACAGATTTAAAGGATTCTGATGACAACGTTGCCGTTGGAGATCCTGTTGTAACCTCAAATATCAGTGATAAATATCTCCAGGGTATTCTGGTGGGATATATCAGTACTCTGGGAACAGATTCCAACAATCTGACAAAATCCGGCACGGTAACCCCTGCAGTAGATTTTGAGCACATTGAAGAAGTTCTGGTTATATTAGAGAAAAAAGAGTCCGGGGAAGAAGAATAACGGAGGATGTAATGAAACGTAAGATTACAGTTGTTTTGATAGTTATCATTTGCTTTTTACTGCAGAGTACGCTGTTTAAAGCCCTTTCCATTGCATCGATCTCACCGAATCTTCTGATCATCGTTACAGCCTCCTTTGGCTTTATGCGGGGGAAGAAAGAAGGATTGCTCACCGGTTTTTTATGCGGACTTTGTATTGATATATTTTATGGTGAAACCCTTGGTTTTTATGCTATGATCTATATGTATCTTGGATATATCAACGGACGCTTTCGGAAAATCTTTTTCCCGGAAGACATCAAACTTCCTATGATCCTGATCATAGCCAGTGATTTTGTCTGCAATATTCTGATTTATTTTTTCCAGTTTCTGTTCCGGGGAAGGTTTCACTTTCCGTACTACATGGTCCATGTTATCATACCGGAGCTGGTGTATACGATTCTTGTGACCGTCTTTTTATATTTTATATTGTTAAAGATCAATCAGAAACTGGAAGTGGAAGAAAAAAGGAGTACAAATCGAGTTGCTTGATTCAATAAAAGAATATTTAATTAATTTTTTTAAATCCCGGTTATTTGTATTGTCTGTGGCTATGATGATTCTCTTTGGCGTTTTGATACAAAGGGTATTTGTGCTGCAGATTGTAGAGGGAGAAGAATATTTAAATAACTACACTCTGAAAATCGAAAAACAGCGGGAGTTGAAGAGCACCCGTGGAAATATTTATGACAGAAACGGCAATCTGTTAGCATATAATGAGCTGGCTTACTCCATTACCATAGAAGATAACGGCAGCTATGGTTCTACCGAGGAGAAAAATGATGCCCTCAACCATATATTGGAGCAGATTTTTCTGAAATTAGACGAAAACGGAGATTCCATTGACAATGCTTTTGAAATTTCCAGAGAAGGCAAAAACAAATTTTCCTATAATGTAGAAGGAAATACCTTACAGCGCTTTCTGGCAGATGTCTATGGCCATTCCAAAACAGATGATCTGGCCTATAACAAAAAGCTTGGTTATAACGAAGGAGAGGCCACGGCAGAACAGGTTATGGAATATCTCCAGAGTGAAGACAAATTCGGAATTGCCGGCAAATACAAAGGGGATATGGCGTACCGCATTACCGTGATCCGCTATGCTATGTCGGAAAATGGTTATCAGAAATATATTTCTACCACCATTGCCAAAGACGTCTGTGAAGAGACAATTGCTTATATCAGCGAAAATGCGGATGTCCTGCAGGGAGTAGAAGTGGTTGATGATACGATACGCCGGTATGTGGACAGCAAATATTTTGCACAGATTATCGGCTATACTGGAAATATTTCCCAGGAGGAATATGACGAACTTTCTCAAGAGAACGAAGAATATTCACTGACGGATGTGGTGGGTAAATCCGGAATCGAACAGTATCTAGATCTCACCCTTCGAGGAAAAAAAGGCACCGAAACCGTTTATGTAGACAATTTAGGCAAAGTAATTGAGACAAAAGAGCGTATCGAGCCGATTGCCGGAAACAATGCCTATTTATCCATAGATGCCGATCTGACAAAAGTAGCATACGATCTGCTGGAAATGGAAATTGCAGGCATCGTATATGATGCGATGCGGAATGTCAAAAATTATGATGCGTCTTCGGTACAAAAAGCATCCGATATTATCATTCCCATTGATGATGTTTATTTTGCCCTGATTTCAAACAATATTTTAGATATTGATCATTTTTCCCAGGAAGATGCCAGCGGAACAGAGCAGGGCGTTTATAATGCTTTTTTGTCCAAACAGGCAGGTGTGTTAGCCTCAATTCAGTCAGCGCTCACATCAGAATCTGCCGTTCCTTTCGGAGATTTAGACAATGAGGCCAAAGATTATATTACTTATATTATCAGTCTGTTAAAAGAAAAAGAAATTCTTGTTACAGACCGAATTGACAAAGAAGATGAACTCTATCTTCAGTGGGCAGACGGAACAATCAGCCTGAAGGATTATTTAAGTTATGCCATTGCCCAGAACTGGATTGATATCACTCAGTTTTCTGTAGATGAGAAATATTCAGATTCCGATGAAATTTATGCAGCTCTGCTTACCTTTATGCAGGAAGAGCTATCCACAGATCTGGATTTTTCTAAAATTATCTACAAATATATGATTCACCAGGATCTGATCGGAGGTACACAGCTTTGCCTGCTTTTATATGATCAGGGCGTATTAAAACACGATGATGAGCAGATTGCGGCATTGACATCCGGTGCAATATCTGCATATAATTTCATACGGGAAAAAATCAAAAATTTGGAAATCACCCCAGCTCAGCTAGCTTTAGATCCCTGTACCGGCTCTTGTGTAATCACAGATGTCAAAACAGGTGAACTGTTAGCCCTTGTTTCTTATCCGGGTTACGACAATAACCGCCTGGCAAATACAATGGATTCCAAATACTGGACAAGTTTACGGGAAGACCGTTCCAATCCTCTATATAATTATGCAACCCAGGAGCGGACAGCCCCCGGTTCCACATTCAAAATGGTATCTGCTACGGCAGGATTTTCCGAGTATGTAATCGACACGGAGATAGAGATTTTAGATGAAGGCCGTTTTACTCGTTTAGAAGAAAATGGTCCTACATGCTGGATTCATCCTTCCAGCCACGGACAAATCAATGTATCTGAGGCAATTCGTGATTCCTGTAACTACTATTTTTACGAAACAGGATACCGCCTCAGCTTAAACGGAGCGGTATACAATGAAA
>CAYQRG010000091.1:0-7304 GCA_964419645.1 uncultured Eubacterium sp. | reverse complement strand
GCCGGGGCTTTCCGCGCATGATTTTGGAGACGCGATCCGCTTTGGAGCAAATACGGCGGCAGAGGATGAGACAGATTTATCAAAGGTATCCTTATCCTTAGAATTGTTTGAAATTTATGTAAAAGGATTCTTAGAGGGCTGCGGCGGCAGACTGACGCCGAATGAAGTAAAAGCGCTGCCGATGGGAGCGAAAATGATGACGCTTGAGTGCGGAATGCGCTTTTTGGCAGATTATCTGGAAGGCGATGTTTACTTCAAGATTGCAAGAGAGAAACACAACCTGGACCGTTGCCGGACACAGTTTGCGTTGGTAGCAGATATGGAGAAAAAATGGCAGCAGATGTGTGAGCTGTGCCAGTAAAATGATTTGGGAGGCGGAAGATGAGACTACTGTTCATACGGCACGGAGAGCCGGATTACGAAAAAGATTCTTTAACCCCAAAAGGATTTCGGGAAGCCGAATACCTTGCCGAATATCTGGCAGACGTTAAAATTGACAGGTGTTATGTTTCGCCTCTTGGCAGGGCAAAGGATACTGCTGCTCCCACTCTTGCAAAAAAACAAATGCAGGCATTGGAATGTGAATGGCTGAGGGAGTTTACCGGAAAAGTGATAAGACCGGATAAAGGATATCCGATTAATTGCTGGGATTTTCTTCCCCAGGACTGGACAAATACCAAAGAGTATTACGACAAAGATTTATGGGCGACGACAGATTTGATGAGAGAAGGAAATGTACAAAAGGAGTATGCCTGGGTAACAGAATCTTTTGATCAGCTCCTGGCAGAAAACGGATACCGTAGAGAGGGAAATATCTATCGGGCAGAGAAGTCAAACCGGGACACACTGGCATTTTTCTGTCACTTTGCATTGGAGTGTGTGCTGCTGGGGCATTTGATCGGAGCTTCACCAATGGTGCTCTGGCATGGATTCTGTGCAGCGCCAACCTCTGTTACTACGGTTATGACAGAAGAGCGAAGAGAGGGAATCGCATCTTTCCGCATCAGCAGATTCGGAGATGTTTCCCACCTTTCTATGAAAAAAGAAGAACCTTCTTTTTATGCAAGGTATTGTGAAACCTTTGACAGTGATGAACTTCACGATTAATTTACAATCAAAAAGAGCTGCAGCTTATTTACGCTGCAGCTCTTTTTTGTAACTTATGCTTATTCTACTTTTTCGTATCCGCTGCTCTCTAAGGATGCTCCGCTGGCTTTTAAAGAAATTTTGCCGCTTCCGTCTCCGCCGTTCATATCAAGTAATCCCTGAGATGTCAGTTCTTTTACGGCATCACCTGTCGTATCAACATCAATGTTAAGCGTGATAGTATTATCACCGGTTGTCATGGTACACTCTACGCCGTCAATTGCACTATACGTTCCTGACAGCTCTTCATAAACGGTATTGAGCTGTTCTTTTACGGAATCATCAAAGGAAGAAATATCAAATTCGATCACTTCGTTCAATTTTTCAACGGTATCGCCTTTTGCTGTAAAGGTCATGGTATCTGTTGCCTTCAGTCCGCTTTCTTCCACTTCGCCGCGATATGTAACGGTCTGCTCTTTGCCTCCGCAGGCTGTCATTGTGAATGCCATTCCAAGTGCTAATAAACCAACTACTACACGTTTCATTTTTCTCATCTCATGTTCTCCTTTAATAAAATATTTTTTTCATTGTAGATTTTACTCTGATTTATATGATTCTGTCAAGTGTTCTAGCAGTTTTTGGACTTTGACTTACTCTTTTGAATAAATTTCTTTTATTTACAAATACTATCATCACAGGAAGTTAATTTCATGAAAAAAATTGCGCCACAGTGGGCGATAGAAAATGTAAATGGAGGAATTTTTCATATGAAAGCAACAGGAATTGTGCGTAGAATAGACGACTTGGGGAGAGTGGTAGTGCCAAAAGAAATCCGTAGGACCTTGCGGATTCGAGAAGGAGATCCGTTGGAAATTTTTACGGACAGACAGGGAGAGATTATTTTAAAGAAATATTCACCCATTGGAGAATTAAGCCAGTTTGCCGGACAGTATGCGGAGAGCTTGTCCCAGACAACCGGAAACCTGGTCTGCATTACGGACAGAGATCATGTGGTGGCCGTGGCAGGCAGCGGGAAAAAAGAATATGACGGAAAGCCTTTAAGTGAGCAAATGGAAGGCATTATTGAAAATCGGGCAGATTTTGTGGCAAATAAAGAGGATGAAGGCTTTGTAAAGATTACATTAGACGATACCGGAGAATTGTGCTCCCAGGCAGTGGCTACGATTATCTGTCAGGGAGATGCCATTGGGGCAGTAGTGATTTCTGATAAAAATGAACAGCACCCGATGGGGGATACGGAACATAAGCTGGCGGTAACAGCGGCCGGATTTTTGGGGAGACAGATGGAGCAGTAAGAAAAATGTTAGTGAAAGGGAGGATGATTCTATAAATCCTCTCTTTTTTGTGTATTTTGAAGAAAATAAATCCTGAATATTGTGTAGATTTGTGAAAGGTGTTAAAATTAAAATTGATAGCGAGAATTTACATGATATAGGAGGATGAAGTATGGGTAAATGGAAACAGCTCTTGTCTCTGGCAATGTCTGCAGCTGTAACAGTTTCTGCATTTTCTATGCCGCAGACGGTAAAGGTAAAAGCAGCGCAAGGGGGCATGGTGACAGATGATATATTGAGTGATGCGAACGTGGAAGCCCCGGAAGACTGGGGAGCTACACCAAATGCAGAGCAACTGCATTATATGAAAGCGGGGCTGGCAGCTTTTTGTCACTTTGGACCAAATACATATAATAATGTAGAGTGGGGAGAATCTTATGGAACGAAACTGCCGGAGGAGATATTTAAACTGGCTGCACCTCAGAAATTTGATGCAGAAGGAATTGCAAAAACTGTGAAAGAAGCAGGATTTAGCCGTTTGATCCTGACAGCGAAACATCACGATGGATTTGGCTTATGGGATAGTGCGTTGACAGACTATGATATTGGAAGTACGCCTTATGGTGGTGATATTTTAGAAGAGTTATCAGATGCATGTACCAAATATAATTTGGACATGGGATGTTACTTATCACCCTGGGATATTCACGAAGATCACTACGGATGTTTTGGTGACAATAATAATGGACCAAATTCTACAGGATATACAGATTACAATTTATTGTATCAGGACGAAATTAAAGAAATTTGCACTGCAGTAAAGAAGGATGAAGATGGAAATCCGCTAAAAGATGAAGATGGAAATCCTGTCTATAAATATGGAAACAACAATAAAGAAAGACGTTCAGATCGCTTTATAGAATGGTGGATGGACGGAGCGCAGGGAGGCGGCAGTAATATACAGAATTTTGACTGGCCGGGAATCTTTTCTGCAATCCGAGGAACAAATCCTAGCTGCCAGATTTTTGGTACACATAAAGCGGGAAAACCTGTTGTAAATGGAGAGGTAGTAAAACTGGGCAGTACAGGCGGCATTCATTGGATTGGAAATGAAAGCGGATATGCAGCAGAGGAAACTTGGGCGAAGGTGATTGCAGGTGAAAACTATGAAGATCAGTCACTGTTTCCAAGATCCAACGGCGGTATTATAGGTAAGGCAGACGGAGATCAGTGGTCTGTTCCGGAAGTTGATGCGAGAATGCTTACCGGCTGGTTCTGGACGGATGATGCGCCGGACAGTACAGTTAAAACTGCAAAAAAATTGGGAAATATGTATTTTGATTCCGTAGGTCATGGAGCGGTTCTGCTTTTAAACCTTTCACCGAACAAGACCGGTTCCGTAGGAGAGCTGCAGCTGAACCGGTTTAAAGAGTTTGGAGAAAATATTAAGAAAACATTTGAAGAAGATTTGACAAAAGAAGAAGGAGTAACCATATCTGCAACTTCTGTATGGAAAAATGCAAAAGGATATTCTCCCAATAATGTATTAGATGAAATTCCGGAGGGAGAAGAATATGACAATACATACTGGGCTCCGGCAGAGGGAGAGACAACAGGAAGTCTGGAAATCGATCTGGGCGGACATAAAGTATTTGACGTAGTATCTATTGAAGAGTATATCCAGAAAGGCCAGACGATTTCTTCGTTTTCCGTAGAATATAAAGATATTAATGGAGACTGGCAGAGCTTTGGCAGTGGAAAGACGATTTCTTCTAAGCGTCTGTGCAGGAGGACGCCGGTAGAAGGAACGGCTGTCCGTATCAATATTCTTTCCGCACATTCTACGCCGATGATCAATAATGTAGGTGTTTTTAAGGCAGTAGAAGCCTTTGAAGTAGAAGATGAAGGAAGAGAAAAAATTCCGGAAAATCTGAGCACGATTTCCATCAAAGATGCCGAAAAAACAGGAGACTGGACTTCTGAAAATAACGGAGCATATCAATATACGGCTCAAGAAGGCAATGAGGTTTCTTTTACATTTACAGGTGTAAAAGCATGGCTGATCGGAAGAAAAGCCCTTAACCATGGAAGGATAGATATTTACCTGGATGGGGAATTACAGGAGACGGTGGATACAAATGCTTCTTCCGCACAGATGCGGCAGATTCTATATAAGACGGAAGAACTTGCGTATGGAGAACATACGGTGAGAGTGGTTTGTAAAGACGTTGATAAGATTGTTGGTCTGGACAGAGTGGACTATGCAGACGGAAGAGGTGTCTTTTCCATGAAACAGGCAGAAACGAATCTGCTGTATGGAGAGACGACACAAATAGAGATTGTCCGCACGCTTGGTTCCAGAGGAGATGTGGAAGTGGCTTATATAACCGAGTCAGCCGGTGCAGAGCAGGGCGTTAATTATAAGCATTTATCGGATAAGGTATTGTTTAAGGAGGGCGAGACTTCAAAAACAATTACATTGACGGGATATGTCAGTATTGACCGAAATATAGATGGTAAGGATTTCTATTTTAACTTAAGATCTGATGTAGGAGATGTTGCCATTGGCCCTGTTACCTCAACACATGTCATTTGTTATACATTAGATCCGGAGCGGATTTTAGAGGAATGCAGTCAGATTAATCTGGAAAATTATAAAGATGAAGGAAAAGAAGCATTCCAAAAAGCGCTGAGGGAACTGGAAATTTATATGAACAGCAGCGTTGCAACAGAAGAGGCAAAAAAAGCGGCTGCCAGTGCGGCATACAAAGCAAAGCAGGCTTTGATCGAGTGGAGCGGTAACTATACGGCAGAGGAACCGTACAAATTACCGGTTGGCTATAACGAGACGAAGACGGTGGAAGCAGAGAGATTTAATCTGGATGCGACAGGGGCAGTGAATCCAGACCAATACGTTCGGATTGATACGAACGGTTCCGTAACAGAAGTGAACTGGTTTGAAAACGGAAATAAAATCAAATTGCCGTTCTATGCAGAAAAAGCCGGTAATTATAAAGTGACGGCTTACTATCGGAGCGGAAGAAATTCCGGTAATCCAAACGCATTGAACTGGAGCGGTACAAATGTAGAAAGCGGCAGTCAGGATGTACATGGGGATGGAAACGCCAATACTTACAGAACACAGGAATTTACAATATGTATTACAGATGCAGGCGTTGGAGAGTTAATTTTTACAGCAGATAGTAAAGGCGGACCTGTACTGGATAAATTTGATATTTTATATCAGGATGCCGAAGCGCCGTCGCAGACGGGAGTCACGGGTGTGACTTTAAACCAGAAAGAAATGACGATCGGAATGGATACGGAATGTAATATTTTGATTGCGGATGTTTTGCCTGCAAATGCGACAAATAAAAATGTCACATTTGAAAGCTCAGATACAGAGGTTGCAGAAGTAGATGAGAATGGTATTGTAAAAGGACTTAAAGATGGAACAGTGACGATTACTGTTACAACAGAAGATGGCGGTTACACAGATGAATGTGTCATTCACGTAGTAATCGAGAAGGAAAAAGAAGAGTATCCGGAGAAAAAAGAAGAATTAGAAACAATTGTTGCGAACGACAAGTATACAGAAGCAGTTGAAAGCGGAAACAAAAATTATTCCGATACGATGACGCAGATTTTTAAAGCAGCATATGAGCAGGCAGTTTTTGCATCAGAAAGAAGTAATACGAAATTCAGTGAATTAAATGACTGTGTAGAAGCTCTTAAAAAGGCACAGTATGGACTGGATCTGGAAGAAGCGATTGCGGCAGCAGCATCTTATGTGAGTGCGGCAAATATTTATACAGAAGGTTCCAGGAAGACATTTTTGCAGAAATATAATGTGGCAGTGCAGGCAGTATCCGAAGCGGGATATGAAAAGGAAACAGCACAGAGCTTGCAAACCGTTTTGGAGGAACTTACAACTGCTGTGAAAAAATTAGAACGGATAATAACGGCATTGAGCGTTCCGACAGGTGTAAAAGCAGTCAGCAAACCTACCGGAGAAGTAGAGATTACGTTCCAGAAAGTAGCAAATGCAGCTTCCTATGACATTTACCGTCAGTCTGTGAAAATTGCTACGGTAACAGGTACTTCCTATACAGATACAAAAGCGCCTGGCGGAGCAACTTCAACATATACGGTAGTTGCCGTTGCGTCAGATCCGCTGTACAAAAACAGCGCTGCCAGCACCGGTGCAAGTGTAACATTGCCGAACTCTGTAAAGAAACTGAAAGTAAAATCTACAAGCGGCGGTGTAAAAATTACCTTTAAAAAGGCAAAAGGTGCAAAGAAATATATTATTTACCGTGCAACGAAACAGGATGGACCATATAAGAAAGTGAAAACTTTAAAAGCAAAACAGACCAGTTTCATGGATAAAAAGGCAAAGAAAGGAAAGAATTTCTATAAAGTAGTCGTTCAGACAGGCAATACTTACAGCCCCGCGGTTATGAAAAAAGTAACGGTAAAAAAATAATATAGAGCAATAATGGTAATAAATGATAGAAAAGCTGTCCTAATATGAGGACGGCTTTTCTTTTCAAATGCAACAGCATTGCCTTTCCGGTCTAAAACGTGTAAAATAATTCAGGAGAGAAAGTAAAGATAAAGGAGACGTATGAAACACAAAAAGAAAAAAAAGAAAAAATACCGTCTGTTTTGGTTTTTTGTAAAACTTCAATTCTTATTGATGCTGCTTGTCGTTGCCGGGGTAGGATATTATTACTATGGCGGATATGCGGTACAGGTGCAGAAGATGAAATCGGAAGCGGTGCAGTTTGTGCGAAGTTCCCGGACAGATACCTTTTGTGCATCACAGACTAGCGTAGTTTATGATAAAAACGGCAATACGATTTCTACATTAAAAGGAGAAAAAGACGTTTATTATTTACCTTATAGCGAGATTCCCCTGGA
>CAYQRG010000090.1:0-7368 GCA_964419645.1 uncultured Eubacterium sp. | reverse complement strand
ACGAAAAGTAATCGCTTTGGTTCCCTTAAAATTGTGAAAACGCTTCTGACTTATGAGACAAAAGCGCCTGCGACATTTGTATTCCAGGTGGATGCTTATGAGGATGACAGCCGTTTGAATTGTATTTACAGCGATGTGGTAACGATGACCTTTACGGATGCAGGGCAGCAGGAACTTGTGATCGCAGATAAAATTCCGGTGGGAGCTTATGTGGAGGTGACAGAGGTGTATTCCGGCGCGGTATATACTTTAGTTACAGATAAGACACAGACAGCAGTAATTGCGGCAGATGATGTGGCATCCGTTTCTTTTACCAATGATTATGACAGGACGAATGGCGGCGGCGGAGCTATAACCAATCATTTTGAGAATCATGCAGACGGCGCAGGCTGGAACTGGACGCAGAAATAAGGAGAGTGGAGAATATGAAACGTATCAGAATTTGGCTGCCGGTTTTCGCCGTAGCTATGCTTTTCATAGCCGGGATTAAAAGCAGCTGGGCTTATTTTACCACCTATACGAAAGCAAAGGGCGGTTACACCATTGAGCTTGGAAATGAAACAAAAATTACAGAAGATTTTGATAGTTGGAAAAAAGAGATATCTATCAGCAGCAAGGAAGGTTCCCAGCCGGTTTATATCCGCGTCAAAGCTTTTTGCGGCAGTAAATATGAATTGGTTTACAGTGACGATTCCGGGAAATGGACACCGGGAGAAGACGGTTATTACTATTACAGCGATATTGTAAATGGCGGAGAAACCACGAATATTTTAAATGTCCGCATTGAAAATGTGCCGAAAGGTGAAGAGGTGAAGGATCCGGACAGCTTTCAGGTAGTGGTGGTTTATGAGAGTACGCCTGTCCAGTACCATGAAGACGGAACGCCTTTTGCCGACTGGTCTGTCAAAGTGGATACGGGAACTGTGGAAGGGGGAATGGTGCATGAAAACTAAATGGAAAAATATGCTCTTTCACCCTGGAGTGACGGCAGGTATCTTTGTTTTGGCCATTCTACTGCTTTTGTTTTCCGGTATCGGTGGAACAAGGGCAGCCCTTACCTATTTTTCAGATAACTATACCAGCCGGATACAAATGTATGATATTGGAGTAACGCTAGTGGAAAATGAGAAGAATATTTCCTGGCGGGATTACAGCGGAAAAGGAGACGGAAAGTGGGATGAAAATATAGGCGTCCTTCTGGAAAATATGTTACAGGAAGGAGAAAGCCTGCAGCTTGGCAAAGCCTATCCCGAGGAATTGAAAGTAACGAATTCCGGAGCGATCAACCAGTATGTAAGGGTTTCTATTTACAAATACTGGCTGGACAAAAACGGCAATAAGCTCCAGAACCTTTCCCCGGATCTGATCGATCTTCACCTTGTGAACTTAGGCAGTGACTGGATTTTAGACAAGGCTTCATCTACCGAGGAGAGAACGGTTTTGTACTACAATAAACTGCTCTATTCGGGAACCAGTACGCCTTTATTTGCAGATTCATTAGCCATTGATAATATGGTTGCCAGCAAGGTAACCCAGGATGTGAAAAAAGATGGGCAATATACAGTGATCAGTACAGTCTATGATTATGACGGATTGACATTTTGTGTAGAAGCGGCAGTGGATGCAGTTCAGGAGCACAATGCCAAGGATGCTGTCTTAAGCGCCTGGGGCAGGGAAATAACGATAGGAAACGGAACACTGCATTTGCAGTAAGGAGGGAAAGAAAATGGGAAGAAAATTATTTGGCACGATTCTTACCTGTGTTCTCAGCCTCTGTATGGGAACTGCGGTTTATGCGCAGACCTCTTACGGAAGTCCCGACTGGCAGGTGACGTTTACCAACGAAAGTAAAATGGAAAGTAATTTTGAGAAGAAGGATATTGATGATGTTATTAGCGGTATGCAGCCGGGAGATCGGGTTATTATTACACTGGCGCTGACGAATCAGCATAGCGCCACAACGGATTGGTATATGACGAATAAAGTTTTAAGCAGCCTTGAGGATTCTGCAAATGTAGCCAGCGGCGGTGCATATACTTATATTTTGGCTTATACCGGTCCGGACGGACAAAAAAACACTTTGTTTTCCAGTGATACGGTCGGCGGCAGCACGGTGAGCACAGCAGGAGAGGGACTGCATGAGGCAACGAATGCGCTGGACGATTATTTTTATCTGGATACTCTGGCAAGCGGACAGAGTGGAAAAATTGTATTGGAAGTTGCACTGGATGGAGAGACACAAGGAGATGATTATCAGGATACTCTGGCAGATCTGCAGATGAATTTTGCAGTGGAATTAAACAGCTCTGATTCATCAAATCCGCCGGGAATAACGCCTAGTACATCCGGTAGAAGTACAGTGAAAACGGGAGACGATACGAATATTATGCCGTATCTGATCGCCTGCGGCATCAGTGGCCTGTTGCTTTTGGCGTTGGGATGTTACAGCATCCGGCAGCAGCAGAAAGAGAGGAGGAAGGCAGCGAGATGAAACATTTGAAAAGAATGTTTGGCATTTTGTTTACTGTCTGCCTGATCACGGCTGCAGTAGTACCTGTTCTGGGCGCGGAAGAACCATACACTTATACGGTAAGGATCTATGCGGGAAAGCAGGGAAAGATCGGAGGTTCTGAAGTCGTAGTATATGATAATTTAAAATACGGCGACCGTGTAACTTTTCATGCAAACAGCGTTGTTTTAAATGACAACAGCAAATACTATGTCCGTGGATTAAGAGAGAGCGGAAAGGATAACAATACCACAGGAACGGCATCTTCTTTTCTTGTTACGCAGGATATAGATTATGTGGTGTCCTACGGACTGCTGGGCAGTTCCGTGGCATATACCGTCAATTATGTAGATACATCCGGTAACGCACTGGCGAAAAGCGAGACATACTATGGCAATGTAGGGGATCAGCCGGTGGTGGCGTTTCTTTACATAGAAGGTTATCAGCCCCAGGCATATAACCTGACGGCAACTTTAAAAGAAAATGCAGCAAAAAATGTTTTTACATTTGTGTATACCCGAATCACCGAAGCAGACCAGAACAATAACGGCAATACGACAGCGGGCGGCCGGACTGGCAGCACTTTTGTTACCGGCGGCGGAATCAGTACACAAGGCACAACAGGAGGAAATACCACTGGCGGCACGGCAGCCGGAGAAAATACAGCAAATGGAAATAATGCAGATGAAAATGATGCCGAAGGCGATAATGATACTGCACCGGAGGATCAGGAAGAAGATGATTTGACGGGAACAGATCAGACGCAGGCAGAAGATAACGAGCCTCAGGAAATGATCAATCTGGATGATGAAGAAGTGCCGTTGTCGGAAAATCCCAATCCGAATAAGGATACAGACAAAGAAAAAGGTATTTTTTCAAAGATTCCCACAGCAGCCAAAATCGGAATGATTGCAGGTGTCTTGGCGGCGGCAGCAGCGGCATTTTACTTTTTTATTTGGAAAAAAAGGAAGAAGAAACGATGAGTGAAAAAATGTTGTCACAAAAATCAAAAGCCGGATATAAGGGCGGGAAATTTTTTTCCGTCCTTTGTAATATATTGGGAACACTGATTTTGTTCAGTGTTATTTTGATATGCCTGCCGGTTACTGTTCCAAGGCTGGTGGGATATGAAATATTCAATGTTGTCAGCGGAAGTATGGAGCCAAAGATTCCGGTGGGCAGTGCGGTTTATGTCAGGGCAGTGGAGGCGCGGGATGTGCAGGAAGGCGACATTATCGCTTTTTGGAGCGGTGAATCTGTGATTACGCACCGTGTGGTCAGAAATCAGATCGTTGAGGGAAAATTTACCACAAAGGGTGATGCCAATGCAAAGGAAGACATGGATCCGGTTCCTTACGACGCGCTGGTTGGCAAAGTGATGCTGCATTTGCCGATACTTGGTGATCTGATGGCTGTACTGACAAGCACAATAGGAAAAGTTTATATGTTCTGTTTTGCACTCTGCGGTATTATGTTTCATATTTTAGCCAGACGCATACGGGAACGGTGGAATTAAGTATAAATATAGAATGGTTCGTGCTTGACAATTACCGAGTCAGTACGTATACTAAGAGACAGCTGAAATAACGGCTGTCTTTTTCTTTTTATCTAAAAATTTTCAGTATATCAGGAGAGTCTCTTTTTGAGGGATCTCGTTTACCCAGAACACAAAAATTTATAAAATTTAATAGTTTCTAGTTGACTTTTTTAGAAAAGTGTACTACTATGAATACCAGAAAACGAACATTAGTTTGCATAAAGGAGAATGACATGGCGAAGGAAGAAAAAAAAGAAGCAAAACGAATTGAGAATAAAGAGGATAAGCTTAAGGCACTGGATGCCGCAATTTCCCATATTGAGAAGCAGTATGGAAAAGGCTCTATTATGAAGCTGGGAGAATCTGCTAAGACGATGAACGTAGATTCTGTTCCCACAGGCTGCTTAAGTCTGGATATCGCATTGGGAATCGGCGGACTTCCAAAGGGAAGAGTGATCGAAGTATACGGTCCGGAATCCAGCGGTAAGACGACAGTAGCCCTCCACGTTGTGGCAGAAGTACAGAAACTGGGCGGAATAGCAGGATTTATTGATGCGGAGCATGCATTAGACCCTGTTTATGCGAAGAATATCGGCGTAGATGTGGATAACCTCTACATTTCCCAGCCGGACAGCGGAGAGCAGGCATTGGAGATCACAGAGACCATGGTGCGTTCCGGTGCAGTGGATATTGTGATTGTGGACTCGGTAGCAGCCCTTGTGCCCAAGCAGGAGATTGACGGAGATATGGGAGATTCCCATGTGGGGCTGCAGGCAAGGCTGATGTCCCAGGCTCTTAGAAAGCTGACTTCTGTCATCAGCAGGACGAATTGCATTGTTCTATTTATCAATCAGCTCCGTGAGAAAGTGGGCGTGATGTTCGGTAATCCGGAGACGACTACCGGTGGACGTGCGCTGAAGTTTTATTCTTCTGTGCGCATGGATGTCAGAAGGATTGAATCTTTAAAACAGGCCGGAGAGATTGTCGGTAACCACACCCGTATCAAGGTTGTGAAGAACAAAGTGGCGCCGCCGTTTCGGGAGGCGGAATTTGATATTATGTTTGGACAGGGGATTTCCAGAGAAGGAGATATCCTGGATTTGGCAGCAGATTGCAGCGTGATCAACAAATCCGGCGCCTGGTATGCATACAAGGGAGATAAGATCGGACAGGGGCGTGAGAATGCAAAGCAGTACCTGAAAGAACATCCGGAAATCCGGGATGAAGTGGAGAAGCAGGTGCGCGTGCATTATGAATTAATAGAAGCGGAAGCAATAGAAGCGGAAGCAACTGACGAGCAGAAACCAGAAGAAGAAACGGCTGCCAAGAAGAAATCTTAAGTTAATTGCCTCACGGCGATTACCGCAAAGGGAAGATAAGAGAATCATATGTCTTACATAGTTACAGAATATAAAGAAGAAAAGAAGGGAAAGGTTCTGCTTTGCCTGAATGAAGAGATTCGGTTATGGCTTTATGCCGGTGAGATCCGGCAGCTTTCCCGCTTTCCTGTGGGTTTGTCAGCACATAGAGAGATAACCGGAGGGTATTCCTTAAAAGAAGGTATGGAGCTGTCAGAAGAACAGTACCAGCATATTATTCATGAGGTTATTGGAAAGCGCGCTACGAAAAGAGCCATGCATTTACTGGAAAAGCAGGATCGGACAGAACATCAGCTTAGGGAAAAGCTTTTGCAGAACGAATATCCCAAAGAAGCCATTGAAGATGCCATTTCGTATGTGAAAGAGTATCATTATCTGGATGATGAACGCTATGCCAGGACTTTCATCCGTATTCATCAGGAGAAAAGGAGCAGAATGCGTCTTAGGACGGATTTACTCAGGAGGGGGATTTCCAAGGACGTAATCGAGTTTAGCCTGGAAGAAGAATTTTCCTGTGATGAGAAGGAGCAGATACGAAGCCTATTGGAGAAGAAGCATTTTTCCGCAGATACGGCAGACCGGAAGGAACTTGGGAAGATGTACCAGTTTCTAATGCGCAGGGGTTTTCGCAGCAGTGATATATCGGCAGTATTAAAAACCTGGGAAGAATTCTAATTGCACAACTACTAGACATAATTGAGAATAAAGTATAAAATTTAACTGTTGTAGTTATGACAGATGAAACGATGTTTTGTTATATGTACAATGAAAATTGAATAAAGGAGGTGCTCCTGTGCAAGAAGTAATTATTGCTGTGATAGTCACATTAGTACTTGCTATACCGATTACGTATC
Source organism: uncultured Eubacterium sp. (assembly GCA_964419645.1). GTDB lineage: Bacteria > Bacillota > Clostridia > Lachnospirales > Lachnospiraceae > Roseburia_B. The sequence continues at coordinate 1,089 of CAYQRG010000090.1, read as the reverse complement.
TCATAACGGTTGCTTATCGCAAGAAAATTGCTGAACAAAAAATCGGCAGTGCGGAAGAAAAAGCAAGATCAATTATTGATGAAGCCGTTAAGACAGCTGAGACGAAAAAGAGGGAAACCTTATTGGAAGTCAAAGAAGAGACGATCAAGAGTAAGAATGATCTGGATAGGGAGATTCGTGAGCGCCGGGCTGAGATCCAGCGGAATGAAAGACGTATCGTGCAGAAAGAAGAGAATCTGGACAAGAAGCTGGATGCGATTGAGAAGCGCGAGGCAGGTTTCGTTGCAAGGGAAGAAGAACTAAACAGACAGAAAGCAGAAATTGCCAAGCTAAGCGAAGAGCGAGTACAGGAACTGGAGAGAATCTCAGGACTTACCTCCGAACAGGCAAAAGAATACCTTTTAAAAACTGTTGAAGAAGATGTTAAACTTGATACCGCGAAACTAATCAAAGAAATGGAAAACCAGGCAAAGGAAGAAGCTGGTAAGAAAGCAAAGGATTATATCGTATCTGCCATTCAGAAATGTGCGGCAGATCATGTTGCTGAAACTACGATTTCCGTTGTTCAACTCCCAAATGATGAAATGAAGGGAAGGATTATTGGTCGTGAAGGACGGAATATCCGAACTTTGGAAACATTAACCGGTGTGGATTTGATCATTGATGATACACCGGAGGCAGTTATCCTTTCAGGATTCGATCCTATCCGCAGAGAGATAGCAAGAATCGCTTTGGAAAAATTAATTGTGGACGGACGTATTCATCCGGCCAGAATAGAAGAAATGGTAGAAAAAGCCAAAAAAGAAGTTGAGACAATAATTCGGGAAGAAGGAGAGGCTGCCACATTAGAAGTAGGCGTCCATGGAATTCATCCGGAATTGGTACGTTTACTGGGGCGTATGAAATTCAGAACCAGTTACGGACAGAATGCATTGAAACACTCAATTGAAGTTGCGCAGATTGCCGGACTTCTTGCCGGAGAGATCGGCGTAGATGTCAGAACTGCAAAACGTGCAGGATTGTTACATGACATTGGAAAATCAGTAGATCATGAAATGGAAGGTTCACATATTCAAATTGGTGTTGAAT
>CAYQRG010000089.1:2596-7392 GCA_964419645.1 uncultured Eubacterium sp. | reverse complement strand
TCCGGCAAGGTTTCCTCCCAGCAACTAGTGAGTTGCTTCACTTTTAATAAAATCTTTTTCATATGAAAAGCCGGTGTTTTAAACACCGGCTCCCTCTTTTCCCTATTCCTGCACATTATTCCTCCGCAAAACGTTCTTTTCCCAGACGGATATTCAAATATTCCATATATGCTGCAAAAGCAGAAGGCATCGGATAATTTTCTCGGAAATCTGCTGTTTCCGCAAACAAAATTCCTTCCTTTTGCTCTTCCAATTCCTCTACCCGAATTAGATATCCTTCCATATGCCATTCCACATGAGAAAAAATATGTTTTGCATCAGACAGCCGTTCTACCCGAAGAGGCGTCAGATCCATATTTTTAATGTAAGAAACTACTTCTTTTACATTCATGTAACCTGTTTCATTGGGAAACTCATACATCCCTGCCAAAAGCCCTTTGGAAGGTCGTTTTTTCAATACGACTTTTTCTCCGTCCCGGATCAAAAATACGGTGCGCTCTTCAATTCTACGCTTTTTCGGTTTCTTTTTTACCGGAAGTTCAGAAATTCTCTGATCTCTTCTTGCAATGCACAGATCCTGCCAGGGACATTCGCCGCACTTTGGTTCTCCGTTTGGTAAACAAACAGTTGCTCCCAGTTCCATTAAAGCCTGATTGTACATACCTGCTCTGTCTGTTGGCATAATCTTTTTTAACTGCTGTTCCATGTTGACACGGACAGACTGGGCCATGATGTCCCTGTCGTCTCCCGCTACCCTTGAAATAACCCGAAGCACATTTCCGTCAACAGCAGGAACCGGCCTGCCATACGCAATGGAGGCGATCGCCCCTGCCGTATAATGGCCGATTCCCTTAAGCTTTAACAATTCTTCATATGATGCGGGGATTTCCCCGTGATATTCCGACACAACCTGCCTGGCCGCGGTCTGCATATTACGCACTCGGTTATAATATCCCAGTCCCTCCCACAATTTCAAAAGCTGCTCTTCTTCACATTCTGCCAATGATTTTACATCCGGCAGACTTTTGACAAATCTTTCAAAATATGGTTTTACTGCCTCCACTCTGGTCTGCTGCAGCATGATCTCCGATACCCATACACGGTATGGAGAAGGATCTTCTCTCCAGGGCAGAACTCTGGCGTGATCTGCAAACCATTCCAGCAATGGCTCGGTCAGCATCTGCAATCCATATTCTTCTATTTTCATGACAACTCCTGCTTTTCTTATTTTCTGATTTTTACTTTCGTAGAAACTGCTCCCGACTCTGACAGGATGCCGCCGCTGTTTTTCTTAACGGCAGTCACTTTATAATAGCAGGTAGAACCAATCGCTCTCTTTTTATGGAGATATCCGTTAATCTTCGCAGAAACTTCTGTCAGTTTCTGATAATCTTCCTTTGAGGAAGTTTTATAATAAATAATATATTTCTCGGCGCCACGGCTTTCATTCCAAGTAATCTGAACGCTTCTTGTCCCTATATTCACAGCCTCCAAATTGGCAACTTTTTCTTGTGTCTGGGCATAGCTGACAGATATGGCTTTCTCGCTGATCAGCTTTTTCGCACGGTTGACTGCTTGTACATAATAATTATAGCCGACACCTGCGCTAAGTCCCTGATCTACAATAGAATTTCCCGTTGTCTCTCCCACAAAAACCATAGTCCGTCCATTAGACCGGTAGATCTGATAGCACTCTGCTCCCGGCACAAAATCCCATCTCAGTCTGGTTTTGGTCCCATACCTTTCTGCTATGACATTCTCCGGACTGCCAAACTTTGGCGTAACCTCAATGACGCCGCCTTTTTTTACATTGCTGCCTGCATAGGCGCTGATACGGTACTTCACCGGCTTGGACGCTGTTGTTACCGGATTGGATACGGTATAGGAAGTCACTGTACCCTTTGTGACAGCTGCCAGGCGACGATATTCTTTTGCTCCGGCATCATAAACATCAATATAATATCCTTTCGCCCCATATACCCGGTTCCAGGAAAGGGTATCTTTTTGGAAAATGGTCTTTGATGCTGCATTTTGCTCATAAGCTGTTTTCTTAATCCGAAATCCCGTTGGCTCTGTAAATCCCATTTTTATAGAGACTTCTGCACTGGAAAAATAGGTTTTGTTCTTGCCGGCTGTCCGGTATGCTTTTACCATAAAATAATATGTGCCGTTCTTCCTGACCTTCTTTTTTAACTTCTTTTTCTTCGTTGTCTTCCAAAGGGCATAGGAATCTCCCGGCGTGCCGGATCTTACATATACTTCATATCCTTCTGCATTTGCTGCCGGAGTCCAAGTCAGTTTTATTTTTTTCGCTGACACTGCTACGACTTCTGCCTGTATGCTGCCAATGGTATTTTTTACTTTGGAAACATTGGAAAAACCGCTCGTTGTCTTCTTGCCCGAAGCCATATCATAATAAAATGCTTTGATTTTATAACGATAGGTTTTGCCAAACTCTATCTCTGCATCCCTATACTCATCTTCTGTAACCGAAGTCAAAAACTTAAATTTGCCTTTGCCCGATTTGCGATAGATATCATATCCGGAAACAAATTCCTGTGAAGATTTCATGGACAGGGCAATTTGACCGGTTTCATCCAATTTGACGCTAAGCTGCGGCTTTAACACGGCAACCTGAATGCTTATGGTCTTGGATAGAGCCGTATACAATTCCTGATCAATATAAGCGTCTACTGCGATCTTGCGCCGAATCTTGTAAAAATAGCTTCCAAATTCCGCGCTTGCATCCGCATAAATACAAACTCCATCTGCATTTACCTTAACGTCAGCAAGCCATTTATATGCGCTGATGCTGTCCTCTCTGGCGCGGTAAATTTCATAAACTGCGCCTGCCTGGGCATTCCACTTCAAATGTACCTGAGGTTTGGAAAAGCCTGTCTGATCACCGGCTTGATCTACAACGGGAACACTTACCAGAAAAGCAGCAGCGTCAGCCGGAGCTTCAAAGCTGCCGGAAGAAATCACCGTATCTCTCATTTCTCCCGGTTCATCCCTGAAATTGTATGGCAGAATGGATATCGTATAAGACGCACCCGGCTGCAGATCACATTGAATTACCGCTTCTTTTTCGGTACAATTTTTCATCAGAACCTTGCCGTTTAATAAAATATCTGCATATTCGCCATAGGTATCGCTCCATTCTATGGAAATCAGCTTTGTTTTCGGATCATAATCCGCCGTCAGTCTGTTGATCTTTGCCGTGTAATCCGAAACCTTTAACAGATAACTTTTCTCCGTGCCTGCTTCATTATTGCGATTGTAAGGAACAACCTGGTAAGTATGCTCACTATTCTCCGCTAAGGTTGTTGTCAGTACCAGCCTGCCCTCTGCTGTTTTTTCTGCAATCTTTTCATTGTCCTGATAAACATCTACGTTCTTTATATTCTTTCCGCTCCAGGTCATCATCAAAACTTTTTTATCCAGATTGTATTCCACATCCAGCTCTGTGACGACTGCTTTTTTGTAGGGAAGAGCATAGGTAAAAGACAGTTCTGTTCCTGCCGTATTGTTATCATTATAAGGTATCATGCGAAATGCATAGGACGTCGCTTCTGTCACAGGCATATATTCATATGTGTTTTGTGTATAATGAGCTTCCTGTTCCGTACCATTGACGTAAATTTTAATATACGCGCAGTCTGTGGTGGTATATTTTAAAATAATCTTATCTTCGTCCTCCTGATAAGATTTTTGCAGATTATCTATTACTGCAGTGGGCTCCTCGTCCGGTTCTATAGGAGTAATTACAGGACCTTCCGGCGATACTGCCGCCTCTCCTGCCAATGCCTTATCCTCCGTCTGTCCTGCTGCGCTTGCAGGCATCGTCTGCATGACAGAAAGCATCATAACTGCCGCTAAAAGCAGCGCAACACTTTTTCTTACTTTCATAGGAAACCTCCCTTACTTTTATTTAAAATGATATAGCAACATTGTACTACGTTCAAAGCAATAACTCAATTAAAAAATCGCTGAAAAATTTTGCACTTCTTTCCTTTCTGGTATATAATGGAAACAGCATATTTTTAGTAGGAGGTATAACACATGACAATTGAATTTGATGATACTTTGATCACAGGCAATGAAACCATTGATACACAGCATAAAGAGCTGATCTCACGGATCAAGCAATTTGTAGACACCTGTGAAAGTGGGAACGGCAAAGTAAAGGCTATTAAAATTCTGGATTATCTGACAGAATATACCAATTTTCATTTTTCCGAAGAGGAGAAGCTGCAGGAGGAGATCGGATATCCGGGATTAAAGGAGCACCAGGAAAAACATGCCGAATTTAAGAAGAATCTGAAAGATCTGGACGCTTTTCTGGAAGAAGCAGAAGGTCCTACAGATGAATTTGTCCAGCAGGTGAAATCCAATGTGGTGGACTGGCTGTTTACCCATATCAAAGCTTTTGACCGGTCTGTAGCAGAGTATATTTTCTTAAACGATCATCCGGATCGGCTTTAAAATTCCAGACAGATTAAGCCTTTTGTTATCAGGCTAAAAAGCAAGGCACATGGTTTACATTTACTGTTCCATGTGCCTTTTTATTGGTTTATTATGAAATTATGGATTATGCCTGTTATAAGGTTTAATCCAGGTTAATCCAGAGGGCGGGGCGAATGCCTATAATAGAGAAATCCATCTCCTCTCCATATTCATCTACAGCTCCTATTCGGTTAACAAAAGCAGCGTATCCAGGCCAATGGTCAGCAAAATCAACACGGCTTTTCCCACAAGTACGCAGCCACCACTCACACATTCCCTCACTATCAGAA
>CAYQRG010000089.1:0-2586 GCA_964419645.1 uncultured Eubacterium sp. | reverse complement strand
TTTCTACTGCATAAGCAGTTGCCATACACTGCAAATCAAACTTATCGGAATGATATTTTTCTGCTTCAGCAACAGACAGAAGAAAAATCCTGTCTTCTGTAGATTCCGTATGTCTTGAGCACTCACCTGACAATTGAGCAGCATATATTTGTTTCTGCTCTTTGGCGCTAAAAGCACTGTTAACAAAACCCTGATTCAGCCATCTGCGAATATACGAATCCTCCCAATAGCCCACTACGTCTAAATCAAATAGTTGTTTGTCCAGTGCATATCTGCTGATTACTAACATTCTTCTTTTTTTCTTTTTTAAAACAATCCATTCTATCGGTTCTTTTCCATTTGAAGTATCATCATCCTGCTCATATTCACCAAAGTAAACGATAGAGCCCTCCTCTGCTCTCTCAAAAAATTCCTGTTGGGCCGGCTCCTTTATTTCCGCTTTCTTCTCTTCACTATCTTCATAATATAAGCCATTTAAAAATAAATATGCAGAGCCATACTCTTTCTCAGACATATATTCCATTGCCTTATTGTATCTGTCTTCTTCAATTACAAATTTACCATTGATTTCTTCCAAAAACCCCTGTGCTTCTTTATACTTTCCCTCGGATACAGATGTCTCTGCCTCGTCCAGCTTTTGTCTTATGGCAGCTTCTTCCATCAGTCTGTCCCTTCTCGTTTTCCATACACAGAAAACTGTAAGTGCCACAATTGCTGTTATAACAATTCTTTTTAGTACTTTTTGTCTCTTTTCATCATGTCTTCTTTTCTCATTCTGACGTTCTCGTGCTCTTTCTTCCTGCAATTTAATTTCTTCTATTTTTTTACGGCAATGCTCTATCCTATCTGGAGAATCATTCCAGTCTATAATAGATTCAAACAGGCGTATTGCCTCTTCCAAATTCTCTATTTCCGTATCCGTTTTCCACACTATTTTGTTTGCAGTAGAGTATATCTCTTCCTTCCGGCAATCTTCTGCCTTTTCCAAACACTCTGCTTCCAATGCAGTAGCATTTTTGTAATCTGCAGTAGAATGAAATAGTTCTGCTGCCTGCCTATATTCCGATTCATTCCTGGCAGATTCCATTATTCTCAATGCCTTATCATAATCCTTTTTGATCCGTTCCTGTTCATTTCTCTCATTGATGTGAGCAATATATCCCTTTAAAGAAGCCGCCAGTTCATCATCTGCAAAACGCATTGCCTTTTTATAGTTATTCCGTTCATCAAAAGGCTCCTGACATTCTGCAAGTTTATCCTGCAAGTTTACATGCAGTTCCGCCATTAATTTCCCCAGATATGCCTTTGCGCACTCCGGGTCCTGGTCAAGCACTCTTTCACAGTATTCTGTCGCGCTTGCCCACTCTTGGTCTTCCAAAAACATAAATGCACGTTTTAAAAGCGGAGCCGTATTCCCATTGCCGGCCGAGGCAGCTTCTTTTACATCTTTTGACTCCTCCGTTGCAACAATTTTTTTAATGCCCCGGACCAGATCCTGCATGAAACCAAGTTTTCCCATATCCTGCGCCTGCAAATGAGAAAATTCCTCCGGCAGGTCATAGGGGTCCATATCCTTGTATGCGGGAATCAGCATTTTTTTGGCCCCGTTTTTAATCAATGCAAGATAACGGCTCCATTCGTTTTTTACCCATGGGGAATTAAAATATTCCGGCTTTGTTCCAAGCACCACCATTGCCCTGGCAGAATTAAGAGCGGCAAATATGTAGGGTTCGTAAGCAGAACCGATTTTATCCTCCAGTGTGATTCTGGAGAAAAATACTTTATAGCCTTCCTCTGTCAATTCATGATACAGGTCATTCGCAAGAACGGAATCATGTGTCCGCCGTCCGCTGTGATCGCTTTCTTTATAACAGATGAACACGTCAAAAGGTTCTTCTTTGGAAGAAATTTCCAGTATGCCTTTCTGGATTTCATCTATTGCTTTTGCTTCTGCTTCATAAATCTCTTTTTGTATACTGTCTGCATACTGCAGCGCCATTTTATAATCTTCATCTGCCAGAATGGATGTGAACTGCGCACGGTTGACGGTAGGTATCCGTTTATGCGTACCGGGATCTTCTACATACTCAATTCCATACCGGCAGAGCACAAGCGACCAATAAGCCTCAGCATCCTCCGGATCTTCATTGAGAATCTGATCATAAATGTTCATTGCCTTGTCAAATTCATCATTTTGACGGAAATGATTGGCTCTGTCATACAGATTTGCTCTTCTCTCATCATCAAGTCTCGGCAGCGTCTGTTTTGTTCCGCAGTATTCACAGACTGCCGCGCTCTCATTTCCCTGGATTTCTAATGTTCCTCCGCACATTTTACATTTAAATACGGCCATGAAGTTCTCCTCTCCTCTTTTGCACTTAGTATTTATTTTTATTTTATTGTGTCTGCTGTTAAAAAGCAAGATATTTCCGGTTCATTTATTGTCAAAGTCTTCCAATAGGTGTATAATTATTTTGACCTAAAAAACCGACAGATGATACTTTTATCATCTAAAATTCAAAAACAGGAGGAGTTTCCAATGAACAATTTAGTCTTAGAAGTTGCTGACCCGATCGCCGTATTGAA
>CAYQRG010000088.1:0-7393 GCA_964419645.1 uncultured Eubacterium sp. | reverse complement strand
ATCCTCCGGGATCTGTTCTCCCGGAAGATATTTCACCTGCGGATCTGGTTTTTTTGAAGTCAAAACGATTTATTGTTCCGACAGATGAAGTGGAATCCGGCATAGACGAAGAAGAGGATTATGCGGAGGTATTTGAAGGATTTTTAAAAGAGGATGAGCTGCTGGAGATTTTCAAAAGCCCGGATGAAATCAGGAAGATGCGTTCAAAGGAAAGGATTGCTGCCTATGCAATCGCAATCGGATATGATTTAGGAGAAAATTATAAGGATAAGAATTTGAAAGATCTGCAGGAAGAAGTAGTTAATTTCCAGGAAGAAAAGCTGGATGAGGAAGAATAGTTGGGCAGCCACGGAGAAGAGTTGCCAGTGGAGGAATAGAATTATGGATTTCAAATCTCAGCTTATAGCGGATATGGCAGCATTCCATAATACTGCAGAATTTGCCAGCAAAATCAATCTCATGTATCAGGGAAAGCAGTATACGGTACCGGCCATTATCGACCATACAGGAGCAGAAGATAGAGAGAAACGTGCAAATGACTACGCAGAAGGAATATACCGGGCAAACTGCCTGGTATATATTGCCCTGTGCGATCTGGGCTTTGTGCCTCGGAAAGATCAAAATATTGAGATAGAGGAGGCAGGCGCGGTCAGCCTGTACCGGATAGAAAAAGCGGACTGTGAGGATGGCGAAATCATACTTGAACTGGAGTTGATGGATGAATGATTGAAATAACCGCTGAAGCAATGGAACGGACGCAGAAACTGCTTGCCGGCATTCCAAAAGGTGCGGAACGGGCATTTTCAAATGCGATAAACCGGGCGCTGACACATACAAAATCGCAGGCATTTAAAGAAGTCAGGCAGGTATATGCCGTGAAACAAAGCGACCTGAATGCGGCGACGGCGACAAGGATACAGAGAGCCGGCACAGGAAATACGGTAGGATATGTTCTGTTTTCCGGTGTAAAAATACCGCTTTTTAAATTCAATCTGTCTCAGAATACTGCAAAAAAATCAAAGCACATAAAAGCAGGGCTGATGAAAGGAAGCTGGACAGCTTTTGACCATGCGTTTATTGCCCAGATGAACAGCGGGCACATTGGAATCTTTGAGCGTGATGGAAAAGAGAGGCTGCCGATCAGTGAAATCATGGGACTTGCCGGGGCGCAGATGATGCAGAACGTAGAAGTGGAGGATCATCTGTCAGAGGACGCGCAGAAAATGTTTGAACAGCGTGTGGAACATGAAATCGATCGAATTTTAAACGGATATGGAGGGTAATGCATGACGCCGGTAATACTTCTGGACGATTTACAGAAATTTATTGAGGAAAATACGTCTGACATACTGCTCGAAGTAAGGACGCGGACAGGTCAGGCAATGGAAAAAGAGCGGACGGCAAAAGTTTATAAACTGGGGCTGCCCGAAAAGGATGACAGCGTGCAGCAGGTGCCGTACATACTGTTGAAAGCGCTGAACGGGACAGATGAAAAGAAGGACGGAGAGCCAAAATCAGCCGAAGTCCGGGTGCGTATGATCCTTGCGACTTACTCACAGGATGGAGAACGCGGGCAGATGGCGCTGTTAAACCTTATCCTTCGGATACGGGAACGCCTGCAGAAACAGCATATCATCGGCGGGCGTTTCTGTCTGCATTATCCGTTTGAATACATCATATACCAGGATACAACGCCCCCGTATTATCTGGGGGAAATTATGACAATATGGAGCATACCGACAGTGGAAAGGGAGGTACAACAGTTATGGCAGTAAAGAAAGCGGCAGATACGGCCGCAAAAGAAACAGTGAAAACGGAATCTGTGGAACCGGCAGGGCAGGTTGTAGAAAAGGCTGCACGGATGCCACAGGACAGGACAAAGATGATCTACATCGGTCCGTCTCTTCCAAAAGCCGTGCTGAAAGAGAACAGCATTTTTGATGGCGCAAAAGAGGAAATTTTAAAACAGCTGTCTCCTGTGTTTCAGAAATACCCGATTGCTGAAAAGCTGCTTGTCCCGGTTGCAGGGCTTGCAGAGCAGAAAGACAGAATCAAAACAGCGGGGAATTTAATGAACAAATATTATTCAGATCTTGTGTCTGTTATAAGCGCAGCGTCTGGAAAGGGGGAGTAATTTATGGCAGAGATTACACACGGAATCAGTACGGGGAGAAGAGGAACAAGCATTTCTAATCCGGTTATTGCGGCTTCCGGCATCCATTTTGTGGTTGGCACGGCTCCCGTACAGATGGCGGAGGAAGGAAAAATGAACACAGTGATCATGGCGCAGAATTATGCGGAAGCAGTGCGGCAGCTGGGATATTCGGATGACTGGGAGAAATACAGTCTTTGCGAGGAAATTTATTCTGCATTTATGCTTTATAAGACAGCTCCTGTGTTTATGGTCAATGTACTGGACCCAAAGAAACACAAAAAGGATATTGCGAAAGAGAGCATGAAACCGGAAGATAACAGGATCCTGCTCCCTAAGGAAGCAATTGCGGGGACGGTAAAAATTGAAGGAATGGAAATTGGAAAGGATTTTGATACGTTCTATACAGACAGTAACTGTGTGGCGGAATTTCTTGCAGATACCATGCAGACAGAGGATGTATCTGTATCTTACAGCGCGGTTGCGCCGGAACTTGTTACAAAGGAAGATATCATCGGTGGATATAACATCACGGAAAAGAAAACGGCAGGTCTTGAGCTCATCGACAGTGTTTTCCCAAAATACGGATACGTTCCGGATATCATTCTCTGCCCGGGCTGGTCGCATGAGCCGGAAGTTGCGGCAGCTATGGCGGCAAAAGCTGAGAACATCAACGGAGTTTTTGAGGCAATTGCAATCCTTGATGTGGACGTTTCCAAAGAAAACGGAGTGACCTATTACAGCGATGTTCCGGAATGGAAGAAACAGAAAAATTTCACGAAGCCGACGGAAATTGTATGTTTCCCGAAGGCTGCTCTGGGAGAGCGGGTATTCCATCTTTCCACACAGCTGGCCGGAAGCATGGCTGCAACGGACAATAATGAGGACCTTGGTGACGGAACGCCCTGCGAGCCGGCATCCAATAAGTCGCTGCAGGCAGACCGTATGGTAGATGCGGAGGGAAATGAAATCGTTTTAGACATCCAGCAGGCAAATTTTCTGAATGAAAACGGGATTGTGACAGGACTGAATTTTTTTAACGGTCTTGTCAGCTGGGGTATTTATACTGCATGCTATCCGTCAAATACGGATGTTGTGGACTATATGTATAATATCAACAGGATGTTCCGGTGGGTGTCAAAAAGCGTTATTCTTTCGTACTGGTCCTATATTGACAGAAGAATGAACCGCGTATTGATCGATGCGATCCTGGAAGGGATCAACAGCTGGCTGAACGGTCTTTCGGCAGAAGGGAAGATACTGGGCGGCAGCGTAGTTATGGAAGAATCGGAAAACCCGACAACTGCGCTGATGGAAGGCAAAGTAAAATACCATATCTATTTAACGCCGCCGAGCCCGATGAAGAAAATGGAATTTGTTCTGGAATATGATCTGTCATATCTGGAATCAGCGCTTGCAGCATAGGAGGGATGAATATGGGGAATACAATTGATGAAATGGTTTTAAGTTATGCCATGTATGAAGACGGAAGTGAGTTTATGGGAACAACAGAAGCGACGCTTCCGGATCTGGAATATATGACAGATACAATTAAGGGTGCCGGGATCTCCGGAGAAATAACGGAAATCATCACAGGATACACAGCCGCCATGAAGACCACATTGAATTTCCGGACGGTCGGAAAGTGGACGATGAAACTGCTGGAGCCAAGGGTGCACAACATTGATTTGCGTGTTGCGCAACAGTATCTGGATACAGGTACAAGAAATACGGGAGTCAACACGGTGAAGCATGTTATGAAAATTAAGCCGGTCAAGACGACGATGGGAAAAGTTGCAGCGGCAACTCCTGCAGATGCAAGCGGTGAGTACACCGTATTGTATTACGCTTTGTATGTTGACGGAAAGAAAATAACAGAAGTAGATCCGATGAACTTCATCCACATTATAAACGGGGTGGACTATTTAGAAAAAATAAGAAGAAGTTTAGGTAAAGCCTAAAGCTAAACGGAAGGAATAAAAAACAGCTGTCTGGGCTGTTTTTTTATTCCGAAAATGAGGAGGAATCAGAATGGAAGATAAGAAATTAAAAACACATGAGGCTGTTAATGAAGAGGAACTGAACGAGGCGGAACGGCTGGCGGAGGAAAACAGTGAAAAAAATACGTATACACATGTTTTTAAGGAGCCGTTTACTTACGAAGACAGAACATTTGAAACGGTCACTTTTGATTGGGAAAGGCTGACAGGAAGTGACGGACTTGCAATTGAAGCGGAACTGCAGAAGTTGGGAATTGCATTGATGGTTCCGGCATTCAGTGGGGAATACCTGATCCGCATGGCTGCAAAAGCAAGCGTGGAAAGGATATCCTCGGACATGATAGAAGCGCTTCCGCTTCATGACTTTAACAGGATACGGAGCGCAGGAAGGTCTTTTTTATTGAAAGCGGAATCGTAGGCGGTGACGGAGGAAAATGGCTGCGCAGACAGTGCCTTGTCATGGCGCGGAACAATTCCACTCCGGTGGAATTCTGGCTGTCTATGCCGCTGCTGGAACTGGTCGAGTGGATAAAGTCTGACATCAGACTGCATGAAGAGAAAAAGGGGGCGTAGATAAATGGCAAGCAGAAAAGAATATGAATTGATGTTTAAATTGAATTCGCAGGTAAACGGATCATTTGACAGGACAATAAAAAATGCAAATGCTGCGCTTGCTTCCATGCAGAAAGAAATTTCTGCTTTAAATCATGTCCAGTCCGATATATCAGCGTACCAGAAACAGCAGCAGGCAGTGGAAAAAACTGAAAAGAGACTGGAATTACTGCAGAAGCAGTATGACAACATACAAAAAGAGATGCAGGAAACCGAGAAGTTTTCTTCTGATCTGGAAAATAAGCTGCTTGCGAAACAGTCCCAGATAGAAAAAACCAATGGATCCTTGCTGCAGCAGAAAGACAGGCTGAATCAGCTGCAGGCATCTCTTCAGGAAGCCGGTGTAGACACTGAAAGACTGACGGAAGAGCAACAGAGACTGGAACAGGAAGCGCAGAAGTTAAAAGAAAGCCAGATGGATGCCGCAGAAAGCGCGGGGGAATTCGGAGATGAAGCCGCAGGCGCCATGGATGCCATAGCCTCGGCAATTGCTACAGCGGGAATTGCCGCAGCATTAATCCAGATAAAAGATGCATTTATGGAGTGCATCGAGGTTGCGGGAGCCTATGAAGAGACCTTGTCTACGGTAGAGGCATTGTCCGGAGCGTCTGCAAGTGAAATGGAAGAACTTTCCGGCATGGCAAAGAAGCTTGGGGCAGAAACACAGTATACGGCACAGGAATCTGCAGATGCCATGACTTATATGGCTATGGCAGGATGGGAAACGACGGATATGTTAAACGGCATGGACGGCGTTTTACAGCTTGCAGCAGCTTCCGGAGAGGATCTTGCTATGGTGAGCGATATTGTGACCGACAATCTTACCGCATTTGGGATGTCTGCGTCAGATACCGCGCATTTTTCGGATGTGCTGGCGTCTGCGGCGACAAACAGCAATACCAGTGTTTCCATTATGGGAGAAACCTTTAAACAGTCAGCCAGCATTGCCGGAGCTTTAGGATACAGCGTGGATGATGTGGCAGTAGCCGTTGGGCTTATGGCAAACAGCGGAATCAAAGGCAGTATGGCAGGAACTGCGCTGAAAAATACCTTTAACGGTCTTCTGGAAGGCGTGGAGCTGACAGGAGCAGCCCTTGGGGAATACGAATTCTCTGCCCAGAAATCAGATGGAACCATGAAAAACTTTGCAGAGACGATCAATGAACTGCGCTCTGTATTCGGACAAATGACAGAGGCGGAAAAAACGAGCAACGCAATGGCGATAGCCGGGAGCAGGAGTTATAACGGCCTGCTTGCAATCGTAAACGCAGCGGATGAGGATTTTGATTCCCTGTCGGATTCGATTAAAAACTGCAATGGCGCAGCGTCAAAAATGGCATCTATCAAAATGGATAACATGAAAGGCGATCTGAAGTTGGCGCAATCCGCATGGGAGGGCGTGACGATTGCAGTCGGCGAACAGTTTACGCCTGCAATGCGGAAAGCTTATCAGGCTGCAGCAGAAGTATTTTCGTGGATAAAGGATTTTGTCGAAGAGCATCCGGCGGTTGTAAAAGCCGTAACGGCATTTGTGGCCGTCATAGGAACGGCAACAGCTGCAATGACGGCATATGCAGCTGTTACAAAAGTGGTAAAAGCTCTGGATATGGCATCGTTATTTACGGGACCGGCAGGGGCCGCTATGCTTGCGGTTGGCGCAACGGCCTCTTTTGTGGCCGGGATTGTTGCGCTTACAGAATCAAGTGAAGGCGCAGTACCGTACGTAAGGGAACTGACAGAAGCGGCAAGGGAGCTGAACGCTGCTATGAAAGAGGCAGAAGCTGACTATAATCAGGCGACAACCGAGATGCTGGCGCAGGCCTCGGCAGCAGAAGTTTATATTGACAAGCTGGAGGAACTTGAATACGTCAGGCATGGACATGTTGAAGGGTATAAAGAATATAACAATCTTTTACAGCTTTTGATTCGGACCATGCCGGAACTGGCAGACAGCATAGATTTGGAAACAAATTCCATTGAAGGTGGGACAAGCGCGCTGCGCCGTCATGTGGAAGCGTGGAAGCAGGATGCAAAAGCGCAGGCGCAGCAGGAATATGTGAACGGCCTGTATGACGAGTACAATGCGGTCGCAACGGAAGCTGCTGAAAATGAAATAAAGCTGACCCAAGCGAAATCGAAAGAGACGAAAGCAACGGAGGAAATGGAGGCGGCACAGCAGCGCATAAATTCCCTGATGGAGGAAGCACAGGAAGAGGCGGACAAGTCTTACAGGGAAACGGGGATGTTGCAGGATGCCACTTCATATCTTTCGGATGAATATTATGAACTGATGGATTCCCTGCAGGGATACAGTGATGAGATTTTGGAAGCACAGTTGACCCAGGAGAATCTTAAAAAGGCAATCGAGGAAGACCAGGAGGCTTTAGATGAAGCAGAAACGACTATAAAAGAAACAGAAGCTGCTCTTGAAGAAATGGCAGCGGCAGACCGGGAAGCAGCAGGCGCAGCGGCAGAGCTTGAGGAACAGAATGCGATGGTGTCTGAAACAGTAGGCGACATTTCTGTCAGGGCAGAAGAGCTTGCTGAACGGTATCAGCAGGCTTATAGTGCAGCACAAGAGAGCATCAGCGGACAGTATGAGCTGTGGGATCAGGCTGCAGAAGTAGTG
>CAYQRG010000087.1:0-7398 GCA_964419645.1 uncultured Eubacterium sp. | reverse complement strand
TCTCTGGATCCGTTTTATTCACAAGAAAATATGACCAGACTTAGAAATTCTGTGGCACAAATGGAGGCTACAGGTGGTACAGTACATGAGGTAGATTTTGATGATTAAGTCATGGTCGGATGCTGCATGGGAAGATTTTGAATATTGGATGAAGCAGGATAAGAAGATGTTAAAGCGCATTCTTCAGTTATTGAAAGATATTGACCGCAATGGGTATGATGGAATAGGGAAGCCGGAAAGGTTAAGCGGTGACTTGGCAGCTTATTGGAGTCGGCGGATTGACGATGCAAATCGTATTGTTTATCGTATAGAAAATAATACGATAAAGATTGTTCAATGCGGTTCCCATTATAGAGATAAGTAAAAGTGGCAACATTTTGGCAACAGAAAGTCAGCAACGATATTTCCAGATAATATGAAATAACTCAAGAATGATAGAAATATAGAAGGAGCGGGAGATTAAAATGAAGAATATAAATGAACTATACAAGTTGATAGATGAAAGATTTGCTCTTGAATATGACAATCCAATGATACGTGATAAATATAGAGAAGAGATGGTTGAGTACTTTACCAGTGAAGATGAAGTTGAAGAATTTATAAAAAACGGAGATTATGATTATGTCTATGCGATAGGAGAAGCATATGAAGCGATCACAGAGAAATTTCCAAGTGACCGATTGGAATATTTATTTCATAAATTTGTTCTTCCATCCTATCCTAACGGTGTTCCAACAGGACCGCCTAAATATGATGCATCGCTGGATGATTGGCCGCAGTAAAAATGGGAGATGAAAGGTAAGATGATATAAAGAATTACAAAACTGACATCCGAAAGGGTGTTTTTTTTATACCCATTTTGTATAAGGGAGCGATAAAACATATTTCAATTTTAATGTAAATTTATTGTAATTCGCATGATTTACAAGGCCTTTTATAAAACTAATAATATGCAATTCCCAAAAAGGGTATTGCTATCACGTATACGTGATAGAGTATGCTCTTTTATACGGAGAGAGGAAAGGCCGTAATGAAGAAAACAAATGAAGTGAGTAAATTGGTTGGAGTAAGCAGGCGTACGCTGCAGTATTATAATGATGAGGGGGTGCTTTGGGTAGAAAGATCAAAAAATAATCATCGCATGTATGACCAAAAGGCATTAGAAGGAATTTGGCAAATTCTGATCTATAAGGAAATGGGATTTGAATTAAGAGAAATCAAACAACTAATGGAGTTCTCGGACATAGAAAAAAATGATTATTTTGAACAGAAAAAGGAAGAAATTAAAAATCAAATAATGAATTTAAAAGAACAGATGAACATTATTTCATTAGTACAAAAGTATGGAATGCCATTATCTCCAACAGAGAAAGAAGGAGTAACGTATGTGGACAGCATTGTAGAATTGAGAAAAAAGTGGAAGGAATGTTAATGTAAAAAGGAAAGGAAAATGAGAAAATGTCAAAAATACCAAAGAAAGTAAATTGTAGAAATTGTAATGCGCCAATAGATAAAAACGCAGCAATTTGCCCGTCGTGCGGAGTAAAAAACAAGAAACCATTTTATAAAAGAACGTGGTTTGTGATTGTAATCCTAATCGTTGCAGTTGGTCTGATTAGTTCTATTGGGAAGAATGTTGGCAGCAAAAAGGATAAAAAAACAGAATACCAGTGGCCAACCAGTGAATTAGTAAGATTGATTCCACAACCAGAATCAAAATACGGAAAAATCGATAGTGAAAATGAAGACTACTTTTCAGCTACTATTTATGATATGACAAATGAACAGTTTGAAGATTACATAGAGGAATGCAAAAAGAGTGGATTTACAGAAGACTATTATAAAAATGAAGGATATTATCGTGCAGAAAATGCAGAAGGATTTACGCTCGGATTATGGTACGATGAAAAAGAAGAGGAAATGAGTATTACATTGAGTAGTCCGGCTGAAGAATCCACGGAATCAGAAGAAGAAACGAAAGATCAGGAAACAGAAATGACAGAATCTGCAGAGACAGATAATAACGAAGAAGAACCAGCTCCCATAGAAGAAACTAATTTAATTGACGGCATGCGGCCGGAATTTAAAGAGGCAATGGATAGTTATGAAGCGTTTTATAACGAGTATTGTGATTTGTTAAAAAAATACTCAGAAAATCCAACAGATGTAACACTCATAGCTGAATATACAGACATGCTCAAAAAAGTCGCAGATATGGATGAAAAATTTGCAGAATGGGAAAGCAATGATCTGAACAGCGCTGAGTTAAAATACTATGCAGAAGTGAATGGACGTATTGCTCAGAAACTTGTTGAAGTAGCGGAATAATAGAAAATTTAAAAATAATCCCGGAATTTGCTGGAGATACGAGAAAATCGTATGAAACCTGAAATTCCGGGATTTTTTGAGGATAAGGTAAATATTGTGTTTGATGTAAAATTAATTAGGAGAAGGAAAATCCTTAACAGCCTCCGAAACATCGGTTCCGGATCCGATTTTCGCTAACATCTGCCACCATGCAGTACGTGCGTCTGTCCATCCGGGTGTAATCTGATAATAGTCACCCATATATGGCATAAATGTACTGTATTCTGTCATAAACATGTCGTTTTCGTAAATATCATCAATATCCCGTACAGGCCAATAGGAAGAAGTCAGTACGGCTCTTGTGTAAATTGTGTCATTTTCTGTGACATAGCGAATAAAGTTTTTGGCTGCTTCGATCCGTTCCTCATCCTTGTTGTCGAAAATACCAAAGCCCCAAATGCCACCCTGAAGTTCTGGTGTGTTTCCATTCGTGGGAAAAGCCATAGGAAAAATATCAAAGTCCAAATCAGGATGATTAATGGATTGCTGAATTTCTACGGAACCATTCCAACAAAAACACATGGCGCTTTCCTTTGCGCAGAAGAGATTAATTGCATCTGCAGAGGTAAGATCGGGTTCAAAGGTAATTCCTTCTAAATTATATAAAAGCTGCAGGGCTTTTTGGTTCTTTTTACTGTCAATTGTATAGGACGTGTAAGTATCATCGGTAAAAGTGCCGCCATACAGATTGTTTACCAGGGCGCGTGTTCCCTGGTCGCCGCTTTGATTTTTACAATATATGATACCTGCATTTTTCTGTCCGTAAGCAGTCAGGGCATGAACTGCTTTGATAAAATTTTCAGTGGTCCAGGTATGCGTTTCCTCATCAATATAGGCAAGAGCTCCCGCTTCCTGAAACATATCGTAATTAATGGCCATACAGTGGGCGGTCATGCAAATTGGGAATTCATAATAAGCCCCGTTTCTGTGTTGGCAGGCTTCTTTTATATTTTCATATATTTCATTGGCCGTATCGGATTCCCATAGATTGGACAAATCTACCATCAGGCCTTGTTCTCCCCAGTTTGCCACAAGACGTTCCGGACCTTCTAAGACCAGATCCGGAGCAGAACCCTCCGAAACGGCCTGATCGATCTTTTCGTCTCCGTTGTCGTAGGATAAATATTCTACGGAAATATGTATGTCCGGATATTCCTTGTGAAAACTGTTTAATATATTGGATACTGCAGTGGGATTGCCCCAGTTACCTACTGGAAAAGTCCACAAAGTCAGTTCGATATCTTGGTTGTCGGCGCTGTCATCTTCAGTAATTATGTCTTGAATCGAATTACTGCAGGAAGATAAAACAGACACAGACAATAGAAGATATATGAAAGCAAATATTTTTTTCATATCTGAAAAATCCTCTTTTCTTTATTTTATACAGTATGGGACCACTCCGAAAGAGTGCGTCGTGTTGGGATGCCCGGAGAGTATACATTTTAATTTAGGTACTGTTCCAACAGAGAAAAAATTTCCTCCGGATTCATGGGCTTGGCTGTGTGGGCATTCATGCCGTGAGCAAGGCATTTTTGAATATCTTCTTCAAAGGCATCTGCGCTGATTGCAATGATCGGAATGGTTTGTGCGTCCTCACGTTTTAACTGCCGGATAGCGGCAGAAGCCTCAAATCCTGTCATGACAGGCATTCTAAGATCCATTAATATGGCAGCATACCATTGTGGCGGGGACTGTTCAAATTTCTCCACACAAATCTGTCCATTTTCTGCCCATTCCATTTCCAGGCCAAATGCACTCAGAATGGCATTGGCAATCTCCCAGTTCAGTTCGTTATCTTCTGCCACGAGGATGCGTTTTCCTGTTAGGTCAATGTGAGACTCTTCTTTGGGTTCTTCTTCCTGGTCCTGCAAAGGCTCTTGTATGTCTATAAATGGCCTCAGGGCATAATAAAGACTGGAGCGGAACAAAGGCTTTGAAATTAAGTCATGAATGCCGTTTGTGGCAACGTTTCCTTCCAATTCATCCCATTCCCCGTCTGTGAGAAGGATAATTGGAAGTTCCTGGCCGAAATGATCGGAAAGCTCTTTGGCAATCTGGACGCCGTCTTGTTGTTGGATATCCCAATCTAGAAGAAGCATGTGGTAGGGATTCATTTGGTTGCGGTGTTCTTCTATCATCTGGAAAGCCTGTTTGATATCCGGTGTGGATTCTGCCTGCAGTCCGATAGAAGCTAAAGCGGAGATGGCAAGGTCTGCCGCAGTTTCATCATCGTCTATGATCAAAATATTGCGATTTGGCAAATGAAGGTCCTTCTCCTGCTGTACGGTTTTTTCCATGTCTATGGCAATATGGAAATGGCTGCCTTTTCCCTGCTCGCTTGTTACAGTTATGCTGCCGCCCATTGCATCTACAATATATTTGGTAATGGCCATTCCCATTCCGGCGCCTGCCTCTTTATCCACACGGGCATTGTCTTCTCTGGCAAACGGATCAAAGATTTTGGACAGAAATTCCTGAGACATACCGATGCCGGTATCTTCAACATGCAGGTGGGAGCGAATGTAGTCCTCCCCCTTTGGTGAGGGTTCTTCATAGAAGTCAGCCCTGATCATGCCGCCTTTGGGGGTGAATTTAACAGAATTTCCAAGGATGTTTAAAAGGATCTGGCTTAAGCGTATTCTGTCTGAACAGAGATTTTCATGATAAATATCATGGACATAAATATAAAAACGCTGTTCTTTTTCCTGAATCTGAGGTTGGATAATTGTGGAAATATTCTTTGTGATGTCACGGAGACAGAGAGGCTCCATATTTAAAGCGAGATTCCCGGTTTCGATTTTGGACATATCCAGCATATCGTTAATGAGTCCTAACAGATGTCGGCTGGATACGTGTATCCTTTTTAGACAGGAACGTACCTTGGATGGATTATTCAGACTTTCGATCGCAATAGAGGTCATTCCCATAATGCCGTTCATAGGCGTGCGGATGTCATGGCTCATGTTAGAAAGAAATTCATTTTTGGCTTTGTTGGAGCGTTCTGCTGACAGCATTGCCTGTTCTGCTGTTTTTCTGGCATTATCCAATTCATGCATTTGCTTTTTGGTTAGACGATAGTATCCCACAAAGACGAGAAGAAGTGCAAAGATGATCATACTGTAACCGCCGATGAAAATATGGGACCATCTTTTCTGGAGGAGATTGATCGTCTCATCTAGAGTGTTATGGGAAATTTTAAAAAGCAGATGCCAATCTGAATTAGGGAGCTTGGTGCAGTAAACGTTCCAGCGTTCTCCGGAGATCAGAACCTCGCTGGTATAATTTTTGTCAGTCTCCAATGCGTTTCGCAGTTCCTGGATATATTGTGAAGGTGTCTTACCGTCGCGGGTTTCATAAAGATTTTCTACCCGGTCAAAATAATTGTTCTCTTCAATCGTACTGTTGTGCAAAACATAGCTGCCATTATCCCGAATAATGGAATATTCTATGTTACTGCTTTGGATATGGTTTTCTAAGGTGTCACTGAGATAGCTGGTAGGAAATCCGGCTACCAGCGCAATGCTGGTGCTGCCGTCACTCAGGGGATAATGAGCCGGCACACCCACTAATACAATAGGAGTACCTTTTTCATCTTTTCCGGCAGAGACATCATATTTGCCTCCCTGGACAGAGCGGCGTAAGGCTTCCGGGACATCTGCTGTGATCTGGGAACCATAGAGCATGTGGAAAGTTCCATCCTCTGTATAGAAAGCCAGATATTCAAATCCGGCGGAGCGGGCATTGTAAGTGAGCCCGATCTGCATAGGCGTTTTACCGGTATAACGTGCTGGAGGAACTGAATTGACAATGGATTCTACCTGGGAGAGACGCAGTTCAATGGTAGTTCCGAAATGGGAAGAAACTTGTTCACTGATTCCTGACATATAAAAAATACCAAGCTGCCGGATTGCATTTTCTCCCATATAATTGATATAGATTGTCTGACCGATAAATATGACGATACAGAACAATGATACCAGAATAAGGCTTATATTTAAAAATCGTGTTGTTTTTTTCTCCATGATGATGCTCTCCCCAATGAAATGCTTACAATATATGCAACTGATATTTTGGTGTATGCAGAAGATATATGATTACTTTATTATAATGTATCCGGCATTTTCTTTCAAGAAAAGAGGCGTGTTTTTTCGTGATGAAGTTGAGAGATTCATTGAAAAGACATCAGATTTATATTATGATAGGTTACAGGTAAGTTTAAAATTAGTAAAACGGCAGAATACGAAATATACATGAAATTAAGGGGATGAAATGATGATTACAGGAGAATTGAAAAACCGGATAGACAGCCTTTGGGAAATATTCTGGACAGGGGGATTGACGAATCCCTTAGACGTGATTGAACAGATGACATATCTTATGTTTATAAAAGACCTTGATGATGCAGATAATAGACGTGCAAGGGAAAGCGCGATGTTAGGACTGCCGTTTGAAAGTATTTTTTCCAAAGAAGTAAAAATTACAGATCGCATGATCGACGGGACACAGTTGAAATGGTCTGTATTTCATGATCTGCCTGCGGACAGAATGTATTCTATTGTACAGGAAATGGTATTTCCTTTTATCAAAAATCTTCATAACAATAAGGACAGCGCTTATTCCAAATACATGGATGACGCTATATTTAAACTTCCGACGCCTCTTATGCTTTCTAAAGTGGTGGACGCTATGGATGAACTGTATGCACAAATGGAGAAACTAAAAGAAAGTGACGCGAGGGGAGATGTATATGAGTATCTTCTTTCAAAATTATCGACGGCAGGTGTAAATGGACAGTTTCGGACGCCGAGGCACATTATAAAAATGATGGTAGAGCTGGTGGAGCCGACTGCAGAAGATGTAATTTGTGATCCTTCCTGTGGAACGGCCGGTTTTTTGGTTGAGGCATCGGAATATTTAAGAAGTCATAAAAAAGAAGAAATTTTTTATGACAAAGTGAAAAAAGATCATTTCATGAATCATATGTTTCATGGATTTGATATGGACCGTACAATGCTTCGTATCGGAGCTATG
>CAYQRG010000086.1:0-7479 GCA_964419645.1 uncultured Eubacterium sp. | reverse complement strand
CCCAAGGCCGATTCTGGCCAGGTCTACAAGCAAATCATTGCTATTTAACTCGATTTCCGGAATCAGCTCTAGCTGGTACTGCAAAAACAGGCTGTGCAGGAATTCGCTGGTGGTACTCTTTTTATCCAGCATAAGAATCGGATATTGTGTTAATTCACAGAAAGGAATTTCTTTTTGCGCCAGATCAAAAAAAGCAGGATTTGCAATAAATACGTCGTGAAATTCACAGACTGTTTTTCGGATATAGGCTGGATTTAATCTGGAATTCGGATCATTTGTAACAATCAGATCCACTTTTCCTTGCTCTAAAAGATCTGCGCAGGAAAGGGAAGTAGCACTTGTGACTTTGACCGGCACATTTGGAAATTTCTGATGAAATTGTTTCAGATAAGGCACCAGAAAATAGCGGCATATGGTGTCGTTGGCACCGATATGCAACTGCCCAAATCCTAGTCCTTCTGCATCTAACAATTGATTCTCTCCCCGGTTAATCAAATTTATAGCAGGTTCAATATGCTTGAAAAGAACCTGACCTGCCGGCGTGAGTCGGACTTTCTTAGTGCTGCGGATAAACAAAGGCTGATCTAATCTTTTCTCCAGTGTTTTAATCGACTGGCTGACAGCAGACTGGGAAATATAAAGCTGTTTACTGGCTTCTGAAAAACTGAGAGTAGAAGCCACATAATAAAAAACCTTATACAATTCAAAATTAATGTCCATAAGTTTCTCCCCATGCTTCCATAGCCTCTATAATCGGCCGCAGGGATTCCCCAGCTTCGCTTAAGGAAAATTCAACTCTCGGCGGCAGATCCCGGAATGTTTCAATGATGACTAATCCGTCTTTATGCATGGACTCCAATGTGACTTTTAGAACCGTCTGGTCAATGCCGTCTATTTCGTCCTTCAATTCCGTCATATGCCAAGACATAGCTCTGGACATCAAAGTTTTTAAAATCAACAGCCTCCATTTATTCCCAATCAGGGCAACCGCCCGTTCAAACGGTTCCTGGGGAAGTTCTTCTTTTT
The DNA here is from genome assembly GCA_964419645.1 of uncultured Eubacterium sp. Taxonomy (GTDB): domain Bacteria; phylum Bacillota; class Clostridia; order Lachnospirales; family Lachnospiraceae; genus Roseburia_B. The sequence continues at coordinate 6,453 of CAYQRG010000086.1, read as the reverse complement.
TCTGTTTCTTAGAAAACATAAAAATCCTCCGAAAATGTATATTTATATATCGATTATAGCCGTAGGGCACCTGTTTTGCAAGCCGGAATTGGGGCGCTATATCCTTTTACTGTCCGGGACGTCCGTTAGAATCAACACCTAAATATCCAATTCCGGCGGAACATCAATTTCGTCTGAAACATACTTCCCATTTTTCTTCCGCTGCCTTACACATTCCGACAACAAATACTCAATCTGTCCGTTTACCGAACGAAAATCATCTTCTGCCCAGGCTGCAATGGCATTATAGAGTTTTGGAGAAAGCCTGAGCGGAATCTGTTTTTTCTTATTATCCTGCATGTTTAATAAAGGCTGCCGGAATTGACAACGGGCTGCGCGTCATGATTGCCGCAGAGAACCACCAGAAGATTGGATACCATTGCCGCTTTGCGTTCCTCATCCAATTCTACGATTTCATTCTCCCCAAGCCGTTCCAGGGCCATTTCCACCATACCGACAGCGCCGTCTACAATCATCTTTCTGGCGTCTATAATGGCAGAAGCTTGTTGACGCTGCAGCATAGTGGCTGCAATTTCCGGTGCGTAAGCAAGATATGTAATGCGTGCTTCTATAATTTCAATGCCTGCCTCATCCACTTTGCTCTGAATTTCTTCTTTGATCCTTTGGGCTACGATTTCACTGGAACCCCTTAAGCTTCCTTCGTCTGCAATGCCGTCGCCTGTTGTATCTACATTTGGGGCAACATCATAGGGATAGATTCGTACAATGTTTCTTAAAGCACTGTCACATTGAAGAGATAAAAATTCTTTATAATTATCAACATTAAATACCGCTTTTGCAGTATTGGTGATGCGCCAGGTAACGGCAATTCCGATTTCTACCGGATTGCCCAGGCAATCGTTGATTTTCTGTCGGTTGTTGTTTAAGGTCATCACTTTTAAAGAAAGCTTTTTGGAAGCAGTTTCCAGATCAACGCCGTCTGCAGATTTTTTGGTTTTCACATCGCCGCTCTGGTTCAATTTTGTCCTTGCGGCAGGATTGACAGCAGAGCAGAATGGATTTACAAAATAAAATCCCGGTTCCTTTAAGGTACCGACATATTGGCCAAACAGTGTCAAAACAAGGGCTTCCTGGGGTTTTAAAACTTTTAATCCCGGCCAGAGCAGCCAGGTTGTGCTAAGCAAGAGGATACTGATGATCATAAGGGCGGGATTTTTACCTTCCTCAATCATGAATCCCCCTAAGACAGTGCCTGCAATGGCTGCGGCGTAGATAAGAAGGGATAATAAAAAGACTGCCATGCCGTTTCGTTTAGTTGTTAATACTTTTTCTTTCATAACTAAATCCTCACTTTCGTTGTTTGATATTAAAATGATATCACTTTAATATTGTTTTGACAAGAGATATTTTTAGAAAATGATGACAAAAAAGCACTTGTATGGTAAGATGAAAAAAATATTTAGGAGAAAGGATAGCACATATGAAAAGAGAAACATTCATTACTTATTGGAAACAATTATTTATTATGGCTGCGGTGATATGCTGCGTCGTGGGGTTTGTGCCGATGGCGGTATCGGCGGAAGAAGAGGATACTGCACTTGAGTCTTTGGAGATCGTGTATATCAAAGGATTTTTGCAGGCAGATCAGGATCAAAAGCTTTATTGGAGTTATGCTACTTCCGGTGAAATACAGAGTTATCAATCGGAACGCTGTTTTTTCCTTCCGGCAGGCGCTGACTGCGATGCGGTTTCGATCTGGTTTGAGAGAACAGCAGGAAAAGATCCTTCTACCGGTGCGGTTACCACTGTGCCAGAGACGGGATACGTTACCATTGCAGGGCAAAGGGTAAGGAGTGGAGATCAGATCCAACTTCCGGCCAATGGAGAGGTTCTTTCTATTACATTGGCAAGCGGGAAAGCAATGGAGATCCGCATCAGAAAGTCTGCCAATGTTCCCTCCATGTTCATTTCCACAGCCTCCGGAAGCTTAGAAAACGTCCATGCGAGTAAAGAAAATAAGGAAAAAGGAGATATGCTTATTGTCCGTGCAGACGGAACTCAGGATTATCAGGGAGCGTTAAAACATATTAAGGGAAGAGGAAACGTTACCTGGGAGTATGCGAAGCGTCCTTATAATATTAAACTGGATAAATCCGCAGACCTTTTAGGGATGGGGAAGGCAAAGGGCTGGTGTTTGCTTGCCAATTATCTGGACACTTCTTTGCTGCGCAATAAGATTATCTATGATCTTGCTGAGGAAACAGGAATTGACTTTATTATGGATTCCAGATCTGTGGATTTATATATAAACGGAGAGTATAAAGGGACGTATCTGATGACAGAAAAAGTTGAGATTGATAAGAACAGGGTGAATCTCACAGATTTGGAAAAAGCAACAGAAGATGCAAATGGAGAGGATGTGGATTTGGAAAGCTATCCGGCCGGTGGAACAAATGCGTATGCAGTGAATACCAGAAAATGGAGAGAAATTCCAAACGATCCGGAAGATATCACCGGGGGCTATCTGATTGAGGTGGAGTTAAATGAAAGATACGCAGCAGAGGCCTGCGGTTTTGTCACAAAGATTGGTCAGGCAGTTACCATGAAAGCGCCGGAATTTGTGTCCGAAAAACAGATTAACTATATTGCAGATTTTTATCAGGATATGGAAGATGCCCTGTATTCAGACACAGGATACAATTCCAAAGGAAAACATTTTTCCGAATATATTGACGAAGAGTCTATGGCGAAAATGTATTTGCTGCAGGAATTTGCCCTGAATCTGGATTCCGGTATTACAAGCTTTTATTTATATAAAGATTCTGACCTGACAGGAGACGGCAAACTTCATATGGCACCTGTCTGGGATTTTGATATAGCGGTTGGAAACCACCCGGGAAGAGACGGTATTGATTTGACAAATCCAAAAGTATGGTGGGCAAACAGGGCGCAGATTTATAATGTCGGCGGATTGAATATCATGGCGAAGGCAGTACAGTATGATTCTGTGAAAAAACAGATCGTAGAACAGTGGAATGAAGTGTTTTACCCGGCCGTGAAATATTTATTGGAAAAAGACACAGATTATCAACCAAAAAAATTAAGGACGATGACATCTTACAAAAATGAATTGTCTGCATCTGCGGAAATGAATTTTATGGTTTGGCCGGAAACACTGCTGCATTCTGTATTAGGGGTACAAAGCGGAGTGGATTTTGAGAGCAGCGTCACATATATAGAAGATTTCATGAATGCCAGAGCTGCATTTTTTCAAGAAACAAAAGGTGGTTTTGCATACGGAACCGCTTCCGGGTATAACCGTTTGAACGGAACCGTATATATAGAAGGAACCATGAAGGTGGGCGAAACTTTGACTGCTAAAGTGGAAGACAGCAATGCAGAAGAAGGGTTTACCTACCAGTGGTTTGCCGACGGAATAGCAATTACAGGCGCTAATCAGGCTGAGTATGTTTTGACAAAAGCAGAAGAGGGAAAAGAAATTTCCGTAGAGGTCAGAGATGTAAACAATAGACTCTTGGCGGCTCTGACACAGACAGCAGAGGGACGAGTACAGACAGATCAGAAGGAAGAGGAAAAACCTCCAGTGGAAGAAGCGATTCCGTTAAAGGCATCCAACGTTACAACCATAAGCAGTACAACGGCCGGCGTTGTGATACAGTTTACAAAGACAGAAAATGCTGCATCTTATGATATTTATAGAAAGTCAGGAAACACCCTGGAGAAAATCGGAAATACAAAGGAATTGTCCTTTACCGATAAATCGCCGATTGGAGGCAGAAAAGTTTCTTATGCCGTAAAAGCGCTTTCCGGGAATCTGGCGAAGTATACAGATGCAGGATTGGGAGGCGAAAAAGAAATTACCCTTCCCAATGCTCCGGCTAAACTGAAAGCAAAAGCGCAGAAAGGCAGAAAAGTTTCTCTGTCCTGGAAAAAAGTAAAAGGCGCATCTGCGTATCTGATTTATCGTGCTGACAGCCAAAACGGGGAATACAAGCTGATCAAAACAGTGAAGAAACAGAACACGGTGAAATTCATAGATAAAAAGAAATTAAAAGCGAAGAAAAAATATTTTTATAAGATTGCAGTTTTAAAGGACGGAATGTACAGTCCTCTTGGAACTACGGCAAAGGTGAAAGTGAAAAAATAAAAAGGCAGGCAGGATAGAATGGAAAAATCAGCAGATAAGACAATTATAACAGTAGTAGGAAAAGATACGGTGGGAATCATTGCGAAAGTATGCACCTATCTGGCAGAGAATCAGATTAATGTGCTGGATATTTCCCAGACCATTGTGCAGGGGTATTTTAACATGATGATGATTGCGGATATGGCTGCGGCAGCAAAGCCTTTTGGTGATTGCTCTAAGGATCTGGAGAAGCTGGGAGAAGAGATCGGCGTCAGCATCAAATGCCAGCGGGAAGAAATTTTCCAGAAAATGCATCGAATCTAGGCAGCGGGAGGTTACTATGATAAATATTTGGGAAGTAAAAGAAACCAATGCGATGATCGAGCAGGAAAATTTGGATGTCCGCACCATTACCCTGGGCATCAGTCTGCTGGACTGTATTGATTCTGATTTGGAACGTCTGAAACAGAACATCTATCAGAAAATTACAACGGTGGCCAAAAATTTGGCTGCCGTTGGTGAAGAAATTGAAAATGAATTTGCGATTCCGATTGTAAATAAGCGGATTTCCGTGACGCCGATTGCATTGGTCGGCGGCGCGGCGTGCAAAACACCGGAGGATTTTGCCCAGATTGCCGATACGCTGGATGCAGCGGCAAAAGCGGTAGGCGTTAATTTGATCGGCGGTTATTCTGCGCTGGTATCAAAGGGGATGACGAAAGCAGATGAGCTTTTGATCCGTTCCATTCCGATTGCATTGTGCAGGACAGAGCGGGTGTGTAGCTCCGTAAATCTGGCTTCTTCCAAGACCGGTATTAATATGGATGCGGTTCGTCTAATGGGCGAGATTCTTTTAGAAGTGGCGGAACGTTCCAAAGACAGAGATTCCGTAGACTGCATGAAACTGGTGGTATTCTGCAATGCGCCGGATGACAATCCCTTTATGGCAGGAGCTTTTCATGGGGTGACGGAGGCGGATGCAGTGATCAATATCGGCGTCAGCGGGCCTGGGGTTGTAAAAACCGCTTTGGAAAAAGTACGGGGGGAAAGCTTTGAAGTTTTATGTGAAACCATTAAAAAGACAGCGTTTAAAGTTACCCGTGTAGGGCAGTTAGTGGCGCAGGAGGCATCCCGGATGCTTGGTATACCCTTTGGTATTATCGACCTTTCCCTTGCGCCCACGCCGGCAATCGGAGACAGTGTTGCAGACATCCTCTGTGAGATTGGGCTGGAATATGCCGGAGCGCCGGGGACGACGGCGGCTCTTGCCCTGTTAAACGACCAGGTGAAAATTGGCGGTGTTATGGCATCTTCTTATGTAGGCGGTTTAAGCGGTGCATTTATTCCAGTCAGTGAAGACCAGGGTATGATCAATTCTGTACAAGCAGGAGCAATCACCTTGGAAAAATTAGAAGCCATGACTTGTGTCTGCTCAGTGGGACTGGATATGATTGCTATTCCGGGGGACACCAGTGCTGCATCTATTTCCGGCATTATTGCAGATGAAATGGCTCTGGGCATGGTCAATCAGAAGACGACGGCGGCGAGATTGATTCCTGTTATCGGAAAAGGCGTGGGAGATACAGTGGAATTTGGGGGCCTGTTCGGTTATGCGCCGATTATGCCGGTCAATCCGTTCTCCTGTGAAGCGTTCATCAGCCGGAAAGGCAGGATTCCGGCGCCGATACACAGTTTCAAAAATTAATCGGCAGAATACCTGTTAAAATATCCAAAAGATACAAATATTTTAAAAAAATTTTCGGCATATGCCATAATTTTTCTTGTAAATAATAGTTGTCTGTGCTATAATCGTTTTGTAAATAAGTCTGGCATAGAGATCAGACTATAGAAAAAGGAGGATTCTAGAAATGAAAAAGAAACTTTTAGCAGCATTTTTATGTGTTGCAATGACAGCAACTTTGTTTGCAGGCTGTGGAAACGACAGCGGTGCTGACAGCAGCGCTACAGATGATGTAGCAGATACTGGTGCAGCTGACGTAGCAGACGATGTAGCAGATGCAGCAGATGATGCAGCAGGCGGAGATATGTCTGATGCAAACATCGCAGTATTCTATTATACGTATGGTGATACATACATTGCATCTGTTCGTACAGCTTTGGATGCTAAGCTTGACGAAATGGGAGTTACCTATCAGGATTATGATTCCAACAGCAACCAGACAACACAGAACGAGCAGATTGATACTGCAATCCAGACAGGCGCTAACCTGTTGATCGTAAACATCGTTACATCCGGTTCTGTAGACGCTTCCCAGCAGATCGTTGACAAAGCATCTGCAGCAGGC
>CAYQRG010000085.1:3400-7753 GCA_964419645.1 uncultured Eubacterium sp. | reverse complement strand
GGCAGGTATGTCAATTTTAGATGCAATATTCATGGGAGTGATACAGGGATTAACGGAATTTCTGCCGGTCAGCAGTTCCGGACACCTGGCTTTATTTAAGATATTATTTGATGTAAACACAGATACGGGAATGCTTTTTGATGTTCTTTTACATTTTGGAACATTAATTGCAATCTTTGTAGCATTTTATAAAGACATCTTTCGTATGATAGGAGAGGGATTCGCAATTATTTGGGATTTCTTTAAAAATGTTAAGATTTTTGCCGGAAATGTGATCGGGCATAATGACGATCCCTATTATAAACTGATCGACAACAGCTATCGGAAGTTTGTTATGTTGGTGATCGTGTCTACAATACCAACCGGAATCATCGGATATGTGGCTGCCGACGTGGTGGAGGCTGCATCTGAGATTTTGCTCGTACCAGGAATTTTTCTGGTGCTGACTTCTGTGCTTTTATTTATTTCGGACAGAATTGACTCCGGAAGCAAAACGCCCAAAAACGTCACCTATTCCAACGCTTTCTTTATCGGAATCTGCCAGGGACTGGCTACATTGCCGGGATTGTCCCGTTCCGGAACGACGATTACGACTTGCCTGTTGAGTAACTTTAACCGCAAATTTGCAGTAAAATATTCCTTTATCATGTCCATTCCTGCAGTGTTAGGAGCTGTTGTGTTGAAACTTTCTGATTTATCCAACCTATCGGTTGCAGCTTCTGATTGGGCTTGTTATTTGGCAGGTGTTTTGTGCGCGGCAGTCGTAGGTTATATTTGCATCAAAACAATGCTTGTCATTGTAAGAAGGAGAAAATTCACAATTTTTGCAGTTTACTGTCTGATCGTTGGAGCAGTCTCCATTGGCGGATATTTTTATATGGCATAAGTAACGGAGGAAATTATGGCAGCGAAACGGAAAAATTCCAGAAGCCGGAGCAATACCAGAAAAACTTCGGCCAAGAAATCAACCAGCAGGAAAAACAGCCGTAAGAAATCCAAAGGACTTCAGTTTGAAAATGAAATTATACTCTGGCTTTTGCTTGCTGTGTCGATTCTTTTATTGGAAAGTAATTTTGGAATCGGCTGCAGCATTGGAAGTGCAGCCAGTGCGTTTATATTTGGATTATTCGGAGTTATGGCATACATATTTCCGGTTCTTCTCTTTGTAGGTTCCTGTTTTCTTATTTCAAATAGAAAAAATCATTTTGCAATCTTTAAATTTATCGCGTGTATATTATTATTTTGTGCCATTTGCATGTTTTCCCAGCTTTTGATTCAGGATTCTCATATGGCATCATCTGCAATTATAAAAACGGCATATATCAATTCTGCCAGCCAAAAAGTAGGAGGAGGCGCTTTAGGCGGCTTTTTTGTGTGGCTTTGCGTACCCAATTTCGGTGTTTTTGGATCTTATGTGATTAATATTATTGTGATGATTATTTCCCTTGTGCTGATTACGGAACGTTCAGCATTGCTTGGCATGAAACGAGGCGGACAGAAAATCTATCAATCTGCCAAAGAAGATGCAAGACGGATTCATGACAGGCAGCAGAGAAGGGAAGAGGAACAGGCACTGAAACGTATGGATAAAAAAGTATCCGGCGTAGTCCTTGATACCACGCTCCAGAAGCAGAAAGATCCTTTTGGAGATGAGGTCAGTGAGATCAAGCCGGAACTGATAGAAAATTTTCCAAAAGTCAAGAAAAGAGAACATATTCCGATTACTTCCACACCTCAGCAAAAAGAATCGGTGGAAGATATTCCGCTGCCGGAAATTTTTATTGAACCGGTGGAAGAAGAACCGCAAAAGATTTTTCCGGAAGAAAATATCAAAGAAAAAGAGTACGAAGATGCAGCGATCCTACAAGGCATCTTGTCTGATGTAAAAAATATGACAGAACCGGAAGAAGATGCAGCATCCAAAGAATATATAGAGTCGGAGTATATAGAACCGGAATTTATAGAACCGGAATATGAAGAGCCCGAATATCAAGAATCCGGATATGAGGAACCGCCGATCAAAGAATCCCGTCAACCTGCTGCAAAACCTGCACCAGAAACTGTGACAAAAGAAATCAAAAAACCCAAAGAATACCGATTCCCTCCGATTTCTCTTTTGAAACCGGGCAGTTCCAAAGCTATGGGAGATTCCAAGGCTCAGCTTCAGGCAACCGCATTGAAGCTCCAGCAAACGTTAAAGAATTTTGGAGTGAATGTTACGATTTTAAATGTCAGCAGCGGACCGTCTGTTACCAGATATGAGATTCAGCCGGAAATGGGCGTGAAGGTCAGCAAAATTGTAAATCTGACAGACGATATTAAATTAAATCTGGCAGCTGCTGATATTCGTATGGAGGCTCCGATTCCCGGAAAGGCCGCTATCGGAATTGAAATTCCTAATAAAGAAACGGTACCCGTTATGTTCCGGGATCTGATCGAATCAGAAGAATTTCAGAATAATACATCGAAAATTGCCTTTGCTGCAGGAAAAGATATTGCCGGCAAGGTAATTGTCACCGACATTGCCAAAATGCCCCATCTTCTGATTGCAGGCGCTACCGGTTCCGGTAAATCTGTATGTATCAATACGATCATTATGAGTATTTTGTATAAAGCTCATCCGGATGATGTAAAACTGATCATGGTAGATCCAAAAGTTGTGGAATTAAGTGTTTACAATGGTATTCCCCATTTAATGATTCCGGTAGTTACTGATCCGAAGAAAGCGGCAGGAGCATTAAATTGGGCTGTTGCGGAAATGGATGACCGTTATAAGAAATTTGCGGAATACGGTGTACGTGACCTGAAGGGATATAATGCCAAAATAGAATCCATATCAGATATTGAGGATGAAAATAAACCCCAGAAACTGCCCCAGATCGTAATTATTGTAGATGAGCTGGCGGATTTGATGATGGTAGCTTCCCATGAGGTGGAAACGGCGATCTGCCGTCTTGCCCAGTTGGCCAGAGCTGCCGGACTGCATCTGATCATTGCGACACAGCGGCCGTCGGTAAATGTCATTACCGGTTTGATTAAGGCAAATATGCCTTCGAGAATTGCTTTTTCCGTAACTTCCGGCGTGGATTCCAGAACAATTTTAGATATGGTGGGAGCGGAGAAACTTCTGGGAAAAGGAGATATGCTTTTCTTCCCTCAGAATTTTCAGAAACCTCTCCGTGTCCAGGGAGCATTTGTCTCCGACAAAGAAGTGTCAGACGTTGTAGATTTTCTGAAAGATGAAAACGGCATCGTAGAATACAATGCAAAAGTACAGGAAAAAATGGAACAGTCGGAAAACAGCACCGTTGCCATTTCAGACGGTTCTAACAAAGCGGATGACAAAGATGTCCTGTTTAAGGATGCGGGCAGATTCTTAATCGAAAGTGAAAAAGGTTCCATAGGTTCTATTCAGCGGAAATTCAAAGTAGGATTTAACCGGGCCGCCAGGATTATGGATCAGCTGGAGGAGGCCGGGCTGGTAGGACCGGAAGAAGGTACAAAGCCCAGAAAGGTACTAATGTCTCCGGAAGAATTTGAACAGTATTTAGAAGAATGTGTATAGGAGGAGAAAAGATGAAAACAGATATCGAAATCGCCCAGGAAGCCGTAATGCTCCCTGTCCAGGAAGTCGCAGAAAAATTAAATATTTCTCAGGATGATTTGGAATTTTACGGAAAATACAAAGCAAAACTGTCCGATGAATTACTGGAAAAAACATCTAATAATCCGGACGGCAAATTAGTATTGGTAACAGCAATCAATCCCACACCTGCAGGAGAAGGAAAAACGACAACCAGCATCGGGCTCGGCCAGGCTCTTGGACTTTTGGAAAAAAAGGCGGTACTGGCGCTTAGAGAGCCTTCCCTCGGGCCGTGTTTCGGCATCAAAGGAGGAGCTGCCGGAGGCGGATATGCCCAGGTTGTGCCTATGGAAGATCTGAACCTGCATTTTACAGGAGATTTTCATGCAATCACCTCTGCCAACAATCTGCTGGCTGCTTTGCTGGATAATCATATTCAACAGGGCAATGAATTAAATATTGACACCAGACAAATCGTCTGGAAACGCTGTCTGGATATGAATGACCGCGTTCTTCGGAATATTGTGGTGGGTCTTGGCAATAAATTAGACGGCTTTGTACGGGAAGATCATTTTATCATTACGGTAGCTTCGGAAATTATGGCGATTCTCTGTCTTTCCGAAGATATGCAGGATTTGAAACAACGCCTTGCCAAAATTATTGTAGCATATACCGTTGACGGAAAACCGGTTACGGCGGAAGACCTTCATGCTGTGGGAGCAATGGCTGCATTGTTAAAGGATGCCTTAAAGCCGAATTTGATCCAGACC
>CAYQRG010000085.1:0-3390 GCA_964419645.1 uncultured Eubacterium sp. | reverse complement strand
AGCATACGCCGGCAATTGTTCACGGTGGTCCTTTTGCAAATATTGCCCACGGCTGCAACAGCGTCCGGGCAACCAAGGCTGCATTGAAACTGGCGGACATTGTTGTAACAGAAGCAGGATTTGGCGCAGACTTAGGCGCTGAAAAGTTTTTTGATATCAAATGCCGTAAGGCAGGGCTGAAACCCGATTGTGTTGTTTTGGTGGCTACTGTCCGGGCATTGAAATACAACGGCGGAGTGCCGAAATCAGAGCTCTCCAATGAGAATCTGGAGGCTTTGAAAAAAGGCATTGTAAATCTGGAAAAACACATTGAGAATTTACAGAAATACCAGGTTCCCGTTGTGGTAACCTTAAACTCATTTGTGACAGATACCCAGGCAGAAACAAACTATGTAGCCGAATTCTGCAAAGAACGAGGTTGTGAATTTGCATTGTCGGAAGTTTGGGAAAAAGGCGGAAAAGGCGGAATTGAACTTGCCGAAAAGGTGCTTGCCACATTAGAAGAGAAGGAAAGCAATTTTAAAGTTCTCTATCCGGATGAAGCCGGCCTGAAAGAAAAAATTGAAACGATCGCAAAAGAAATATACGGAGCAGACGGCGTTACTTACAGTCCAGCCGCAGAAAAAGAATTAAAACGAATTACGGATCTTGGCATGGGAGAGTTTCCTGTCTGTCTTGCCAAAACCCAGTATTCTCTTTCTGACGACCAGAACAAGCTGGGACGACCGGAAGGCTTTACCGTAAATGTCAGGGAAGTTTATGCATCTGCCGGCGCAGGATTTGTGGTTGCAATTTTAGGGGCAATTATGACAATGCCGGGTCTGCCCAAAGTTCCGGCGGCAAACGGCATTGATGTAAATGAAAACGGCTGCATTACAGGATTATTTTAAAGAAGAAAGAGGTAGAACATCATGGCACAGATTATTGACGGAAAAAAGATTTCTGCGGAAATAAAAGAAGAATTGAAAGAACAGGTGGCACAGCTGAAAAAAGACGGCATTGAGGGAACATTAGTTGTTATTCAAGTGGGAAATGATCCTGCCTCCAGCGTATATGTCCGAAATAAGAAAAAAGCCTGTGAATATATCGGAATCGGTTCCAAATCCTATGAATTACCGGAAACTACCACACAGGAGGAACTGCTGAACCTGATCGTAGACCTCAATCAGGATGATGTCATAAATGGAATCTTGGTTCAGCTTCCCGTTCCGGCGCATATAGACGAAAAGACCATTATCAATGCGATTTCCCCGGCCAAAGACGTAGACGGATTTCATCCGGAAAGCGTAGGTTCCCTGACAATTGGACAAAAGGGATTTGTATCCTGTACGCCGGCAGGAATCATTGAGCTTTTAAAACGTTCCAACGTAGAAATCGACGGTAAAAACTGTGTAATCGTTGGAAGAAGCAACATTGTAGGAAAACCTATGGCTCTTCTTATGCTGAAAGAGAATGCGACGGTGACGATTACCCATTCCCACACCAGGAATTTAAAAGAAATCTGCAGCCAGGCGGATATTTTGATCGTTGCGATCGGCAAGAAAGAATTTATTACCGGTGAATACATAAAAGAAAATGCGGTTGTGATTGATGTGGGAATCCACAGAGACGAAAACAATAAGCTTTCCGGTGATGTCAAATACGATGAGGCAGAACCCAAAGCCTCTATGATCACACCTGTTCCGGGAGGCGTTGGTCCTATGACAATCGCCATGTTAATGCACAATTGTGTAAAAGCTATGATCCGGTAAATGGGAGCAGGATTTTATGAAATGTAAAAAATGCGGAGCAGAACTCCCACAGGGTTATGTGTATTGTAATATTTGCGGAGCGGAAGTACAGCTGGTGCCGGACTATAACTTATTAGATGAAGACATTTTAAGCGGTATGCTGCAGGAAGGAAACGCATCAGAAAAGAAAACTGCCAAACCGCCCAAAAAGAAAAGTATCCGATCTAACCTTTTTATCTGGGGCAGTATTTGCACGATTCTTGTGGTTGCTGTGTTTACTTTGGTTTTTGTATTTCGGGAAATCAAAATCAAACAGCAGAATAGTTTTGAATATCAGTACCAAACAGCGGAAGATTATTTTTCGGCAGGAGATCTGGACAATGCGCTATTGTACTATGAAAGAGCTTTGGAATTAGAACCGGATAACAGAAATGCAAAAGAGCGTTTGATCGACCTTTATTTTGAAAAAAACGATGAGAAAGCTGCAGCATCTGTACTGGAAAGCTTGATAGCGGAAGATAAGACAGACCGAAAATCTATAGAGAGGCTGATCAAACTCTATGATAAGAGGAAAGAGTACGATAAAATCCTTTCCCTTTGCAAAGAAGTAGAAAGCAACAAATTATTGGATCTTTTTACCGATTATATTGTAGAACAGCCTAAATTCAGCAATATATCCGGAACTTACGGAAAACCCTTGGATATCAGGATTTCTTCCGCGAAAAAATACGAAATTTTCTATACAACAGATGGCAGTGATCCAAAAGAACACGGAAAGCCCTATCAAGAGGCGATTCCTCTGAAAGAAGAGGGGACAACGGTGATTACAGCAATAGCCCAAAACGAAAAAGGTATCTACAGTGAGCCGGTAACGGCTGATTTTACAATTCGATATGAACCGCCGAATATGCCGACGGCTTCGCCTGCGGGAGGTTCTTACAGCGAACCGCAGATGATTTCCGTTCAGGTACCTTCTGACTGTACGGCTTATTATACTTGGGACGGCAGTGATCCAACAGAAGAATCTTTCCGGTATACGGGACCAATTGAGATGCCTATGGGAAATCAGGTGCTTTCTGTGATCGCTGTTAATTCTGTGGGCTTAAAAAGCAGGATCTATCGTGTCAATTACGTTTATATGCCGTAAAAAAATATTGTCTAAATAAAGGAGAAATGCTAAAATAAACTCGAATGTCAAATAGTGACAAAAAATAAAAAGAAGGGTGAGATAAGATGATTGATTTTATCACAAAAGTAAACGGACAGATCAACGGTTTTGTCTGGGGTATTCCCATGTTGGTTCTATTGGTTGGAACCGGCATACTGATGACTTTACTGACCAAATTATTCCAGATTACACACATTGGATACTGGATGAAGCATACGCTCGGAAGTATTTTCACAGACAGACATATTACAAAGCATACAAAAGCAGATGACCAGTCCATTTCCCAGTTTCAGTCTCTGTGTACCGCGCTTGCGGCTACGATTGGAACCGGAAACATTGTCGGTGTGGCAACTGCATTGATCTGCGGCGGACCAGGAGCTATTTTCTGGATGTGGATCGTTGCTTTTTTTGGTATGATGACGAACTATTCGGAAAATGTTTTGGGTATTTATTATCGCAGGAAGAACGAAAAAGGCGAGTGGAGCGGCGGAG
>CAYQRG010000084.1:0-7781 GCA_964419645.1 uncultured Eubacterium sp. | reverse complement strand
GACGGAGACCGTGCAGAGCTGATCGACGGTCAAATACATTATATGGCGCTTCCCACCAGAAAACACCAACAGATTGCAGGAGAACTATTTGCAATTATCCGCGAATACATCCGCAAACATAACGGCTCCTGCGAAGTAGATATTGCTCCATTTGCAGTATTTTTAAATGAAGATGATAAAAACTATGTCGAACCGGATATTTCTGTTATATGCGATCCGGACAAACTCACCGACAAGGGATGTTCCGGCGCACCGGACTGGATTATCGAGATCGTATCGCCAGGCACAAGACGTATGGATTATTTCACAAAGCTCTTTAAGTACCGCACTGCCGGCGTCCATGAATACTGGATCGTAGATCCTGACAAAACACGCATCACTGTTTATGATTTTGAAGAAGAAGATACCAGAGACTATACTTTTTCTGATTCGGTAAAAGTCAACATTTATGATGACCTTTTTATTGACTTTTCCGACATTTCACATTTGTTAAATATTTAACCTAAAAACATTTTAAAATCTCAAATACACTGCAAACAGGAGGTAACGCTTTGATGAAACAAACATTGAAATTATGGGCAGTTGTGCCTATTTTATCTGTTTTTTTACTAAACGGATGTGCTAATACAGATAAAAAAGAAAACCCGGAAACTACAGACAACACTTTAACACAGGAAACGGAAGCTGCGGAAACTGCAAAAGACAATACACTTTCTGATTCGATTGTTTTTGAAGGAACAGACATGGAGGGAAATGCGGTTTCTTCCGAAGTTTTTTCAGATTCAAAACTTACCATGGTTAATGTATGGGCAACCTACTGCAACCCGTGTTTAAATGAAATGCCGGGACTTGGTGAACTGGCAGGAGAATATGACCCGGATAATTTTCAGATCATCGGAATCATCAGTGATGTACAGGAAGGCACGGATCAGGAAATGACGGACCTTGCGGCAGACCTGATTGCACAGACGGGCGCAGATTATACACATCTGCTTTTAAATGAATCTTTATATTATTCGCTTCTTACAGATGTAACAGCCGTTCCCACTACTTTCTTTATTGATACAAACGGCGTTATTTTAGATACCGTGGTAGGCTCCATGGAAAAATCGGCCTGGGAGGACAAAATCAATGCGCTTTTGGAAGAATAAAAGACTGCCGGGTTGGCTGTGGGGAACGCTTGCCGGAATTTTGTTTCTAGGCATCGGCGCTTCTCTGGATCAGTTTTCTGTGATATGGAAAAAAGCAGTGATGATCTGCATGGAATGTATAGGGATCGGGTGAAATAATGAAAAAACTTCGGCTGACGGTACAACTTTTATTTACCATTCTTACAAACGGATATGCCTATGGTTTTTTAAACGGAAAAATCTATCAGGGCAGCTTGAAATATGCCTGTGTTCCGGGCCTGAATTGTTATTCCTGCCCCGGAGCTGTTGCTTCCTGCCCTCTTGGTGCGCTGCAGGCTTTGCTGAATCAGCAGGGATTTCAAATTCCTTTTGGCGTACTTGGTTTTTTCTTTCTGTTTGGAAGCCTTTTGGGAAGATTTGTCTGCGGCTGGCTGTGCCCATTTGGACTCGTACAGGATCTTCTGCACAAAATACCTGTATTTCACAAAAGAAAACGATTGCCTTTCCATCGTGTATTAAAATATGGAAAATACCTGACGCTTCTTATTTTTGTATGCATAGGATCTCTCTTTTTATTTGGCGGATTTGCAAAAGTTCCGGCGTTTTGCAAATACATATGTCCTTCAGGAACGTTATTTGGCGCAATTCCGCTGCTTGCCACAAATAAAATGCTCCGCCATCAGGCAGGCGGATTATTTTTGTGGAAATTCGGCATACTGCTTTTGATCATCCTGCTTTCGATCAAGGTATACCGTCCCTTCTGTCAATACCTATGCCCTCTGGGAGCAATTTATGGCTGGTTTAATTCCTTCTGCCTTGTGCAGATTCATTGGGAAAAAGAAACTTGCATTTCCTGTATGTCCTGCGAAAAAAACTGCCCGGTATCCCTTTCCCGCAGTGAAATTTCCCACTCTCCGGAGTGTATCCGCTGCGGCAGATGTATCGAAGCATGTCCAAAAAAATGTCTTTATGTGAGGCGGAAGTAATCATACTTGCTTATATTATGAAAAACAAATTTATTTTCCTTGCATTATCCACTCAACTGGTGTATAGTAGTAAAAAATTTCATAAGAGACGGGGAGCTTGTAGTACAGGCTGAGAGGAAGGTATGACCTTCGACCCATTACCTGATTTGGATAATGCCAACGTAGGGATACCTAAGCTATGTCTATAAAATTGCGGAAGCTATCAAATCGGTAGCTTCTTTTTTATTGCCATAACGGCTGCAGCCACCGTTTCCAGAAAAAGGAGGAATATTATGGTAAAAATTAATGGATCATTTGTAGATGCCGACGGCAAAACAATTTCCGAATACCTGGCCGAAACAGACTATGATCCCACACGAATTGCAATTGAACAAAACGGAACCATCGTTCCAAAGGCACAGTACGACAAAACAACATTTACAGACGGCGACATCATAGAAGTTGTCAGTTTCGTAGGAGGTGGCTGAGTGAATCCGATTCCCTCTAAAGAAGAACTGACTGCCGCATTGGCAGCAAGATGTCCAAAACAGTTACAGGAAAAATTACAGAACAGCACCATTGCCGTCTGCGGCCTTGGAGGCCTTGGCTCCAATATCGCCATTTCCCTTGCCAGAGCAGGTATCGGAAATCTGATCTTAATTGATTTTGACCGGGTTGATATTTCCAATCTCCACAGACAGCAGTACAAAGCGTCCCAGATCGGCATGTACAAAACAGAGGCTCTGGCCGCAAATCTGCTGGAAATCTCCCCTTATCTGAATCTGACGCTTCACACCACACAGATTCAGAAGGAAAACATTTCTCCACTGCTTTCTGATGCGGATATCATCTGTGAAGCCTTTGACCGGGCTGAAATGAAAGCGATGCTGGTCAACGGTGTACCGGAAAAACTGCCGGATGCTTATCTGATTGCAGCCTCCGGAATGGCAGGACTTGGTTCTGCAAACGAAATTAAAACCAGAAAAATTTCAGACCATTTTTATCTCTGTGGAGACGAAAAAAGCGACATTGCAGATACACCGGGACTTCTATCTTCCCGCGTTATGCTGTGTGCCGCACATCAGGCCCATATGGCGCTTCGCATTCTTGCAGGGCAATCTGAAAGTTAAGACCAACAAAAGGAAATATACGCAAAAAGAAGAAAGAAGGAATTTGTATGCAAAAAGACGATACCCTTATCATCGGCGGCCATGAATTTCATTCCCGTTTTATCCTTGGCTCCGGAAAATATTCCCTGAATTTAATTGAAGCAGCAATCAAAGACGCAGGGGCGGAGATCATCACTCTGGCAGTCCGCAGAGCCAATACAAAGGAACAGGAAAATATTCTGGATTACATTCCAAAACATGTTACGCTGCTTCCCAATACTTCCGGCGCCAGAAACGCCGAGGAAGCCGTTCGGATTGCAAGACTTGCCAGAGAGCTTGGCTGCGGTGACTTTGTCAAAATCGAAATTATGCGGGATTCCAAATACCTGCTGCCTGACAACGAAGAAACCATTCGCGCAACCGAGATTCTTGCAAAAGAAGGCTTTATTGTCATGCCCTATATGTATCCCGATTTAAATACCGCCAGAGATTTGGCAAATGCAGGAGCTGCTTCTATTATGCCTCTGGCTTCTCCCATAGGTTCCAATAAAGGTCTTGCAACCCGTGATTTTATTCAGATTTTAATTGACGAAATTGATCTGCCTATTATTGTGGATGCAGGCATCGGCAAACCCTCACAGGCCTGTGAGGCTATGGAAATGGGAGCGGCGGCGATTATGGCAAATACCGCTCTTGCTACTGCCGGAAATCTACCGATCATGGCTGCTGCTTTCCGGCACGCCATTGAGGCAGGAAGACTTGCCTATCTCTCAGGCCTTGGCAGAGTGCTTACCAGAGGCGCTGCTGCCTCCGATCCCCTGACCGGTTTTTTACACTAAGTTTTCCTTAATATTTGCCGCATGGCATCAAGATATCCTTTAGGAGGAATATTTATCATGGAAAATCAATTTTTTATAGACTCAGAACATCTGCCGCCCCAGGCTTTAGAGCGAAAACACCGTCTGGAAACAGATCCCACTTTACGCAGCAACCATATGGAATACATGCCGGGTATGGAACAGATTTCCTCTGACATCCGTTCAAAGGTCCTGTCCCAAATGAATGCTTACGACAGTCTGCGTTATACCAAAGAAGATGTCAGGGCTGCGCTGGAACATGAAACCTGTTCGATTGAAGATTTCAAAGCGCTTTTATCTCCGGCTGCAGAACCCTATCTGGAGGAAATGGCAGAGAGGGCAAGACGGGAAACCGGCAAACACTTCGGCAATACAGTCTATTTGTTCACGCCTTTATACATAGCCAACTATTGTGAAAATTACTGTGTTTACTGCGGTTTTAACTGTTACAACCACATCCACCGGATGATCTTAACGCCCGGGCAGATCGAACATGAAATGAAGATCATTGCAGACAGCGGCATGGAAGAAATTTTGATCTTAACCGGGGAAAGCCGCGCCAAAAGCGATGTGCATTATATCGGAGAAGCCTGCAAGCTGGCGCGGAAATATTTCCGTATGGTGGGACTGGAAATTTACCCTTTAAATACCGACGAATACCGTTACCTGCATGACTGCGGCGCAGACTATGTCACGGTATTCCAGGAAACTTATGATACGGACAAATACGAAACACTGCATTTAGCCGGCCATAAACGGGTATGGCCTTACCGGTTTGATTCCCAGGAAAGAGCTCTTATGGGCGGTATGCGGGGCGTAGCCTTTTCTGCATTGTTAGGCCCTTCTGATTTCCGCAAGGACGCTCTTGCCACTGCCCTCCACGCTTATTACCTGCAGAAAAAATATCCCCACGCAGAAATCTCCCTATCCTGTCCAAGACTGCGCCCAATCATTCACAACCAAAAGATCAGCCCTCTGGACGTAGGAGAAAAACAGCTCTGCCAGATCATCTGCGCCTACCGCATTTTTCTTCCCTTTGCAGGAATTACCGTCTCTTCCAGAGAAAGCGCCTCTTTTCGGAACGGCATTGTCAAAATCGCCGCCACAAAAATTTCTGCAGGCGTGTCCACAGGAATCGGGGACCACGAAAGCAAATATACGGGAAAGGAGAATGACACGGCACAGGGCGACGAGCAGTTTGAAATCGACGACAACCGCAGTCTTGAGACGATGTATCAGGATATCGCAGAAGAAGGCCTGCAGCCTGTCTTAAATGACTATCTGTATGTCTGATCTCATATGCGTCACAAACCGAAAACTTTGCAGGGAGGACTTTCTGGAACGGATCGAAAAAATTGCAAAAAATCATCCAAAAGGCATTCTTTTAAGGGAAAAAGACCTTTCCCCCACGGAATATGCACTTTTGGCAAAAAAAGTCCTCGCAATCTGCAAAAAACATCATACTTTGTGTATTTTGCACAGCTTTATTGAAATTGCTAAGCAGGAAGAAGCATCCGCAATCCATTTGCCTCTGCCGCTCCTTCAGAATATGACAAAGCAGCAGAAAAACTCTTTTTCCATCATCGGCGCCTCCTGCCATTCTCTGGCAGAGGCTTTAGAAGCCGAAGATTTGGGCTGTACCTACATCACTGCCGGACATATTTTTCCAACCGACTGTAAAAAGGGGCTGCCCGGACGGGGACTGACTTTCCTACAGGAAATCTGTAAAAACGTTTCTATTCCCGTCTATGGAATCGGCGGAATCCAAAAAGAAAACATTTCCGCAATCCATGACACAGGAGCAAAAGGCGCCTGCATTATGAGCGGCATCATGCAGTGCAAAGATGTTTCGTCTTATTTAAAAAATTTTGAAGAAAATGGTGAGAAAAATGAAATTTCACAAAAATAACCTTCTCTTATATACAGTCACTGACCGCGCATGGACAGGGAAGCAAACGCTGATAGAACAAATTGAAGATGCGTTAAAGGGCGGCGCCACTATGATTCAGCTCAGAGAAAAAAATCTAACAGAAGCTGATTTTATCAACGAGGCAATTGCCGTTCGCAAACTATGCCACGCTTACCACGTTCCCCTGATCATAAACGACAATCTGAATGTCGCTTTAAAAAGCAATGCCGACGGCATACATGTGGGAATCGAAGATATGCCTGTGGAAGAAATACGCAAACGGTCAGGCAGAGAATTTATCATCGGCGCAACAGCCAAAACAATCGAACAGGCGAAAGCTGCCGAAGCTGCAGGCGCCGACTATCTGGGCGTAGGCGCTGTATTTCCCTCTCCCACCAAGAAAGATGCCATCCGCATTACAAAAGAACAACTTCAGCAAATCTGCGGTTCTGTGTCTATTCCTGCCGTCGCCATAGGCGGCATCGAATCCTCTAACGTTGCAGAACTGAAAGGCAGCGGCGTCTGCGGCACGGCTGTCGTATCGGCTGTTTTTGCCGCAGAAAATATCCAATCTGCAGCAGCGGAATTGAAAGAAAAAGTTATACAAACCCTGCGCAAAACAACTGTAAAAACCGCATTGTCCATAGCAGGAAGCGATTCTTCCGGAGGAGCCGGCATTCAGGCAGATATAAAAACCATGACATCAAACGGCGTCTATGCCATGAGTGTCATTACTGCCCTAACCGCCCAAAACACAACCGGCGTATCAGGGATTTTGGAAGTCACTCCGGCATTTTTAGCCAGGCAGTTAGATGCCGTATTCCAGGATATCTTTCCGGATGCTGTAAAAATCGGCATGGTCTCCTCTGCTTCTTCTATTGAAATGATTGCAGATAAATTAACAGAATACAAACCAAAACACATTGTATTAGATCCCGTTATGGTAGCCACCAGTGGTGCAAGACTGAGCAGCGAAGATGCCGTTGCCGCATTAAAAAGCAGACTTCTTCCCCTTGCCTCTCTCCTTACACCGAATATACCGGAGGCAGAAGTTTTGTCTGATCTTTCTATTCAATGCAAAGACGATATGGTTCGTTCTGCAAAACAAATCAGTGAAACCTATGGCTGCGCCGTTTTATGCAAAGGCGGCCACAACTGTGACAATGCCGACGACCTGCTGTATGAAAACGGAAACTGCCACTGGTTTAACGGAAAACGAATCCATACCCAGAATACCCACGGAACCGGCTGTACGCTCTCTTCTGCCATTGCATCCAATCTTGCAAAAGGATTTGATCTTGTGACGGCAATCGAACGGGCGAAAGATTATATTTCCTGCGCCCTGTCTGCCGACTTGGATCTTGGCAAAGGATGCGGACCTTTATGGCATGGATTCGATTTTAACAGTCGTTTCTCCGACGAACCAAAAAACGCGCAATAATAAGGAAACACCCTCCGGGTATCCCTTTATGCGCTGAATAACGCGCAATAATAAGGAAAGGAAATCTAAATATATGAAAGAATACAAAACACAAATGGAAGCCGCAAAAAAAGGCATCCTCACCCCTCAAATGAAACTTGTTGCAAAAAAAGAATCTATGGAACCTGAAAAACTGCGGGAGGCAGTTGCCGCCGGCACAATTGCAATCCCCTGCAATATTAACCATACTGCAATCTCCCCAGAAGGCATCGGTATGGGCCTTCGCACCAAGATCAATGTCAATCTGGGCATTTCCGGAGACTGCAAAAATTACGACATAGAAATGCAGAAAGTAGATCTGTCTCTTAAATTTGGCGTGGAATCTATTATG
>CAYQRG010000083.1:0-7832 GCA_964419645.1 uncultured Eubacterium sp. | reverse complement strand
ATCCGGTTCTGTAGACGCTTCCCAGCAGATCGTTGACAAAGCATCTGCAGCAGGCATCCCTGTAATCTTCTTCAACCGTGCAGTAGAAGATGATGATACAGAAGGACAGGTACTTGGCAGCTATGACAAATGTGCATTCGTAGGAACAGACGCTCCGGAAGCTGGTCATATGCAGGGTAAAATGATTGGTGAATACCTTGTTGAGAATTATGACGCAGTTGACTTAAACGGCGACGGAACAATCCAGTACGCTATGATGATGGGACAGTTAGGAAATGTAGAAGCTATCGCTCGTACACAGTACGGTGTAGAAGATGCTAACGCAGTTCTGACAGAAGCTGGCAAACCGGAATTAGAGTTCTTTGATGCATCTAATGAAGACAAATATCAGGTAGACCAGGATGGTAACTGGAGTGCAACAGCAGCAAACAACTATATGACAACAAACCTTTCTCAGTACAACGAAGAGAACGGCAACATGATCGAGCTTGTTATCTGTAACAACGACGGTATGGCTGAAGGCGTTATCTCCGCATTAAACGACAAAGGTTACAATACTGGCGATGACAAGATGATCCCGGTATTTGGTGTTGATGCAACAGATGCTGCAAAACAGTTGATCAGCGACGGCAAAATGATTGGTACAATCAAACAGGATGCTGACGGTATGGCTGAATGTATCGCAGCTTTAGCAGGAAACTGCGCAAGCGGCAAAGAAGTTATGGATGGAACAGATTCTTATAATATTTCTGAGAACGTTTCCAACAAGATCTATATCCCGTATCAGCCGTATACAGGAGAATAATTGTTAACGAAATATAAGTTAATCAAAAGATTAAAGAGGGTCGCCATGTGTGGCTACCCTCTTTATATGTAAAAAGAGAAACAATGCAACAAGATTGGAGGGCAAATTATGGGGCAGGATGTTCTGTTACAGATGACAGATATATGTAAAGAATTTCCCGGTGTAAAAGCATTGGACCATGTTTCCCTGACTGTAAAAAGGGGAACAGTACATGCACTGATGGGAGAGAACGGTGCAGGAAAGTCTACTCTGATGAAATGTCTGTTTGGTATGTACTCCAAGAATAGCGGGCAGATTTTTTTAGAGGGCAAAGAAGTTAATTTTAAAGATTCCAAGGAAGCGCTGGAAAATGGCGTGGCCATGGTGCATCAGGAATTGAACCAGGCATTAAAGCGGAATGTTATGGATAACATTTGGTTAGGACGTTATCCGAAAATCGGCGGTGTCATGATCAATGAGAAGAAAATGTATGATGACACAATGGACTTATTTAAGAAACTGGAAATCGAAGTAGATCCGAAGAGGATCATGAGCACGATGCCGGTTTCTCAGAGACAGATGGCTGAAATTGCAAAAGCTGTTTCCTTTAATTCGAAAATAATCGTTTTTGATGAGCCTACATCATCTTTAACAGAAGAGGAAGTAGAGCATTTATTCAAAATTATAAATATGTTGCGTGATCAGGGATGCGGAATTATTTATATTTCTCATAAGATGGCTGAGATTTTACGTATTTCTGATGAAGTTACGATTATGCGTGACGGACAGTATGTTGCCACCAAATCGGCAAAAGACCTTACGACAGAAGAAATCATCCGTCTGATGGTTGGACGTGAATTGGGCAATCAGTTCCCACCGAAGACAAATAAGCCGGGTGAAGTAGCGTTGGAAGTAGAGAATCTGACAGCTCAGTATTCTCTGCTGAAGGATGTATCCTTCAAGGCGCGCAAGGGTGAGATCATTGGTTTGGCCGGCTTAGACGGCAGCGGCCGTACAGAATGCCTTGAGAATATCTTTGGTGTGGCGACAAGACATTCCGGAACGATCAAGCTCCATGGCAAAGAGGTAAGAAACCGCAATGCCAGAGAGTCAATTAAGAATGGTTTTGCGCTGCTGACAGAGGAACGGCGTGCAACCGGTATTTTCGGTATTTTGGATATTCGTGAGAATACAGTAATATCCAGTCTGAAAAAACATTTGAAATATGGTTTGTATTTGAATAATAAGACCATGAGAGAAGATACACAGTGGTCGATTGATGCAATGCATACGAAGACACCGACGCAGGAGACGAAGATCCGTTCCCTTTCCGGTGGTAACCAGCAGAAGGTTATCCTTGGCAGATGGCTTCTGACAGAACCGGAAGTTCTGCTGTTGGATGAGCCGACTCGTGGAATCGACGTTGGTGCAAAGTACGAGATCTATCAGTTGATCCTGGACTTGGCGAATAAGGGGAAAGTCGTTATCGTTGTATCTTCTGAGATGCCAGAGCTTCTTGGTATTTGTGACCGCATCCTGGTTATGTCCGGCGGAAGGCTGGCTGGCGAGGTAGATGCAGCAAATACGTCTCAGGAAGAGATCATGACTTACGCAGCGAAGTATGTATAAAGGAGGCAGAGCAAAATGAAAGTTGTTGATAATATGAAAAACCGCTATGCAGCATATCAGGAGCTGGATAGTAAAGACAAGAAGACGTTTTGGAAAGAGACGTTGCTTAATAATGCATTATATATTCTGCTTATAATTGCAATTATTTACACATTTACGCAGAATCATCAGTTTTTATCCATAGGATCTATTATTAATATTATTTCCCTGTCCGCAGCAAATATTCCGATTGCCTGTGGTATTGCAGGATGTATCGTATTGACGGGTACTGACCTTTCTGCAGGCCGTATCGTTGGTTTGACCGCTTGTATTTCGGCATCTTTGTTACAGTCAATGGATTATGCTACAAAGATGTTCCCGAATTGGAAGCCGTTCCCGATTCCGGTTGTTATTTTAATCGTTCTTTTAGTCGGCGCAGTTATTGGTCTGGTCAATGGTTTCTTTGTAGCAAAATTTGGACTTCATCCGTTTATCGTAACACTTGCTACACAGTTGATTACATATGGTATCCTGTTGATGTACATTATGATTAATGGCAACAACGGCCAGCCGCTTTCCGGTCTGGACAAATCCTTTAAGGATTTCGTAACCGGAAGTATTTTGAAGATCGGCGGAGTTCCAATCCCGAACTATGTATGGTATGCAATTGTTATTATAGCAATTATGTGGTTTGTTTGGAATAAGACAACATTTGGTAAGAATATGTTTGCTGTTGGTTCCAATCCGGAAGCAGCAAACGTATCCGGTGTAAACGTTATGAAGACAACGATCCTTGTTCATACATTAGCAGGAGCTATGTATGGTCTGACAGGTTTCATCGAGTCTGCGCGTATCGGTTCTAACCAGGCAAATACCGGACAGAACTACGAGTGTGATGCGATCGCTGCCTGCGTTATCGGTGGTGTATCTTTCGTAGGTGGTACCGGTAAGATCAGTGGTGTTGTACTTGGTGTATTTATCTTACGTATCATCTTCCAGGCGTTGATTTTCTTATCAATCAGCCAGAACTTACAGTACATCATCAAGGGTGCAATCATCCTTGTAGCTTGTGCAATTGATATGAGAAAATATTTGGCTCGTAAATAATGCAAATTTTATCTGGAATGCCATGGAGTCCGTATGGATTCCATGTGCATTCCATTTTTTCAGAGGAGTATCTTATGAATCAAGACATGAAAAACAGAGGAAGAAGCGCAATTTATATGATGGCGGGAGTGTATCTGGTATATATGGCTTATCAGATTTTTAAAAACCGCGCCGACAGTGCAGGCGGAGAGTATATAGCGGTAATGCTTGGCGCTGCAGCGTTTTTGATCATCGGAGCAGGAATGATCGGATTGGGTTTTTATATGTTTTATAAGATGGGGAAAGAACTGCACGAAGGTGTAGAACAACAGCCTTTGACAGAAGAACTTCCGGAACCAGAG
The DNA here is from genome assembly GCA_964419645.1 of uncultured Eubacterium sp. Classification (GTDB taxonomy): domain Bacteria; phylum Bacillota; class Clostridia; order Lachnospirales; family Lachnospiraceae; genus Roseburia_B. The sequence goes on along the minus strand of CAYQRG010000083.1, from coordinate 3,992 downwards.
GAAACAGAGGAAACGCTTGACAATTCATAAGAAGCATGATTAAATAAAAACAGTTATATGACTGACGGGACGTGGAATCAACCACATGGAATATAACAGATTAGAATGCCGACCGTCTGGGCGTAGCCTCAGATGTGTTGGCTTTTTATGCACAAGGGCGCATTATGATTTACAAAAGGGAGGAAATGTATGGAATTACTGTCATTGGAAAAACAGCTCTGTGAGAATGCTTATCCGGGAAGAGGAATTGTTATCGGAAAAAGCGAAGATGGAAAATATGCGGTTACTGCATATTTTATTATGGGACGGAGCACAAACAGCCGTAACCGTATTTTTGTAGAAGAGGGAGAAGGGATTCGTACGGAGGCATATGATCCGGCGAAATTGAGCGATCCCAGCCTGATTATCTATGCGCCGGTTCGTGTGCTGGGCAACAAGACGATTGTGACAAACGGAGACCAGACAGATACGATTTACGAAGGAATGGACAAGCAGCAGACCTTTGAACAGTCTCTGCGCATTCGGGAATTTGAGCCGGATGCACCGAATTATACGCCGAGAATTTCCGGTATTATGCATGTGGAAAACGGAACGTATAATTATGCCATGTCGATTTTAAAGAGCAACAACGGCAATCCCAAGGCATGTAATCGGTATACTTTTGCATATGAAAATCCGCAGAGTGGGGAAGGCCATTATATTCATACGTATATGGGAGATGGCAATCCTCTGCCAAGTTTTGAAGGTGAACCGGAATGGATCAAAATCGAAGGGGATATTGATGCTTTTACAGATAAAGTGTGGAATAGCTTAAATGAAGAAAATAAAGTATCCCTGTTTGTGCGCTATATTGATATTGCAACAGGAACCTATGAATCCAGAATTGTCAATAAAAATAAATAGGGGGATATTTATGAAAGAATTAGAGTTGAAATACGGATGCAATCCGAATCAGAAGCCGTCACGCATTTATGTGGAGAATGGAGAACTTCCGATTAAAGTATTAAGCGGAAAACCGGGTTATATTAATTTTCTGGATGCATTCAACGGCTGGCAGTTAGTGCGGGAATTGAAGGCTGCAACAGGACTTCCGGCAGCAACTTCCTTTAAGCATGTTTCGCCGGCAGGAGCAGCTGTGGGACTTCCGTTGTCTGAAGTAGAGCGGAAGATTTACTGGGTAGAGGATATGGATGTGGAATTTACGCCTCTGGCAAATGCTTATGCGAGGGCAAGAGGGGCAGACAGAATGTCCTCCTTCGGTGATTTTATTTCTCTTTCTGATGTCTGTGATAAGGCAACAGCCATGATCATTAAGAGAGAAGTATCCGACGGTGTGATCGCACCGGGATATGAACCGGAGGCTCTGGAAATTTTAAAGGCAAAGAAAAACGGCAATTACAATGTAATTGAAATTGATCCTGATTTTGAGCCGGAAGAAATTGAGAAAAAACAGGTATTTGGGATTACTTTTGAGCAGGGAAGAAATGAACTCAAGATTGACGATGCATTTTTTGAAAATATAGTAACAGAGAATAAAGAGCTGACGAAACAGGCGAAAATTGATCTTGCTATTTCCATGATTACTTTAAAATATACCCAGTCCAATTCTGTATGTTATGTAAAAGACGGACAGGCAATCGGAATCGGTGCGGGACAGCAGAGCAGGATTCATTGTACCCGTCTTGCAGGACAGAAGGCGGACAACTGGTTTTTACGCCAGTCTCCGAAAGTGCTTGGACTTTCTTTCGTGGATGGCATCCGCCGCGCAGACAGAGACAATGCCATTGATCTTTATATCGGAGAGGATTATATGGATGTGCTTGCAGACGGCGCATGGGAGAAGATTTTTAAGGTGAAACCGGAAGTGTTCACCAAAGAGGAAAAACGCGCTTGGTTGGATCAGATGTCCGGCGTTACCCTTGGCTCCGATGCATTTTTCCCGTTTGGGGATAACATTGAGCGTGCCCATAAGAGCGGTGTTAAGTATGTGGCGCAGCCGGGCGGTTCGATCCGTGATGATCATGTTATTGATACTTGTAATAAATATGGAATGGTGATGAGCTTTACAGGGCTTCGTCTGTTCCACCATTAAGAAGGGGGAGATTTTTATGTATGGGACATGGTGGTCACTGGTTCCGCCGGTTGTAGCGATTTTATTGGCATTGATTACAAAAGAGGTATATAGTTCCCTGTTTGTCGGCGTACTTTTGGGAGCGCTTTTTACGGCAGGTTTCCAGCCCTGGGGGACCTTTGAGACGCTGTTTGTTACAATGACGGAAAATATGAATCTGAATATTATTATTTTTGATATACTGCTTGGCATGATCATTGTGCTGATGACGCAGTCCGGAGGTTCGGCAGCCTATGGAAACTGGGCAAGCCGGAAGATTAAGAACAAAAGAGCCTCGTTGTTTGCAACTATGGGACTTGGAGTTTTAATTTTTGTGGATGATTATTTTAACTGTCTGACAGTAGGATCTGTCATGCGTCCGGTAACGGATAAGTATAAAGTTTCCAGAGCGAAATTGGCGTATATTATCGATGCCACGGCTGCTCCGGTCTGTATTATCGCACCGATTTCAAGCTGGGCGGCAGCGGTGAATTCTTATGTGCCCGAGGATAGCTCCCTGACAGGGTTCCAGCTGTTTTTGCGGACAATTCCTTATAATCTTTATGCTCTGCTTACCATTGGCATGGTATTTCTTGTAATTGCCTGGAATTTTGACTTCGGGCTTATGAAAAAACACGAGATGAATGCGGCAAAGGGAGATCTGTTTACTTCCGGAGGAGAAGAATTTGAAAGTATGCAGGAAGATAAAAAGGTGAATCCAAACGGAAAAGTCATGGATCTTGTGCTTCCGGTGGCAGTTTTGATCGCATCGGCAGTATTTGGCATGATTTATACCGGATATTTGGGCGGTGCAGAAAATGTGGTTGACGCATTTGCAAACTGCGATGCAGAGATGAGTCTGATTTTTGCTACTACAGTAACCGTTATATTTATGGCAGTTTTATATCTTCCGAGAAAAGTCATTTCTTTCCATGATTTTATGCAGTCATTGGTAGAAGGAGCAAAGCTGATGATGCCTGCAATTTTGATTTTGACCTTTGCATGGACATTGAAGGGAATGGGAGATAATCTTGGAATTGCCGATTTTGTCCGCAGTATCGTAGGCACAAATATGACGGCAAGTATAGTGATTCCTGCAATTATGTTCGGCATTGCGCTGTTTCTGGCATTTTCTACCGGAACCTCCTGGGGGACCTTTGCGATCCTGGTGCCGATTGTAGTGAATTTGTATGCCGGATTGGATGATGAAATGATGGTCATTGCCGTTTCTGCAGTTTTGGCAGGAGCTGTTTGTGGAGACCATATATCACCGATTTCCGATACGACGATCATGTCCTCTGCCGGAGCCCAGAGCAACCATATCAATCATGTGCAGACACAGATGCAGTATGCTTTGATTGTGGCGGTGATCTGCGCCATTGGATATATTATTGCCGGAATCAGCAAAAACTGGATCATTTCACTGGCAGCTTCTGCAGCGATCCTGTTTTTGGTATTATTTGTGATTTCCAAAAGAGAACGCAGTGAGGCGGGAGCATGAAAAAAGTAATTCAGGCGCCTTATATTGATCAGACAGAAAAGTATCCTACGGGCTGTGAGAGCATTTCTGCGGTGATGCTGTTGCAGTACCTTGGAATTTCCATTTCGCCGGATGAGTTTATTGAAACTTATCTGGTGAAAGAAGCTATGCAAAAGAAAGGGGGACGGCTCTATGGGCCGAACCCCTGGAACTGTTTTGCGGGAAGTCCTTATGACAGTGAATCTTTTGGCTGTTATGCGCCGGTGATCGTACAGGCATTAAACCGGGTGTTCGCAGACCGGCATTTACCTAAAAGAGCCAAAAATATCACAGGTATGGAGACGGAGGAAATGTTAAGGCGTTATATTGATCAGGAGATGCCGGTGGTTTTTTGGGCTAGTA
>CAYQRG010000082.1:0-7845 GCA_964419645.1 uncultured Eubacterium sp. | reverse complement strand
GGGAATTAAGACCTTTAAGCAACCGTATATTTTTCTTTTACTGGAAAGATAACAAATTTGTATTAGTACATTATTATATAAAGAAGTCTCAAAAAGCACCTAAAAAAGAAATTAAAAAGGCAATGCAAAATATTAAGGATTGGATAGAAAGGAATGGCTGAAATGAATAACTATAAGACTTTTGATGAAATGTTCAATGATGATAAAATTGTATCACCGGAAGAAAGAGAACAGATCAATTTCCAAGTGTCGTTAATCGGGAAAATGATTGAAGCAAGAGAGAAGAAAGGACTTTCGCAGCGTGATCTTGCGGAATTGAGTGGAGTGAAACAACCTGCTATTGCTAGATTGGAAAGTATGAAATCGACTCCACAGATTGACACATTGTTAAAGATTCTTGCGCCGTTGGGGTATACGCTTTCGATTATACCGATTGAAAATAAACAGTAATATAGTATGGACAGTAAAAAGGATTAGGCTATTCCAGCCTTTGAAAAAACAATGGATTCTGATATAATGAAATCATAAAAAGCGAGGAGGTAATCTTATGCCAAATAATGAAAAAGAATATGATGGATATTTATTTGATCAGTTGACAATATTGGAACGCTTGGAACGGATAGCAATAAAAACAGATGATAAAGAAGTTATAGAAGAAATTGCTATTATCAGGAAAGAAATTGAACGAAAATTATATCGTTCGGGAAGTAAAAACGAATAGGGGAAACCCATAAAATTTTATTTGAAACAGGAGGAGAATATATGCTGGCATTTATGATGTGGGCGCTGCTTGGCGTCATCTTTGTTTTCTATGGAATTTATGCAGCCTGCTCCAAAAAAGAAGCTGCTTTTGGATTTTGGGCAAATGCGAAAACATTTCCGGTCAGAGATGTGCAATCTTATAACCGGGCAGTGGGGAAATTGTGGGTGGTATTTGGAATCGTTTTGGTTCTGCTTGGGCTGCCTTTGCTTGAAGGTCAAAATTCACCTTATGTTATCATTTCCATATTGGGTATTATGCTGGAAGCAATAGCAGCCATGGCAGTTTACGTTACTGTCATAGAGAGAAAATACAGAAAATAGAAACGTTCCGGAAACATGAGAATATGGCAGGATTGTGACAGATTGTGGCTGAAATCTGATAGTTGGATGCAGAAACCTCCTCTATAATGATGATTGTAAACAAAACACATCATTTAGAGGAGGTTATTCAAATGAAAGTAAAGATTAAAGACATGGCTGAATTTTTGAAACAAGTAGATCTGTGTGTTGGAGAGGTCTATCTGGTATATTCCGGCAAAGGAAGGGAAAATATAAAGCAAAATCCCATGCGTCAGGCTGAATTGGTGGATGAATGGAGAGACAGCGGGTATTGCATGATACTGACTTTGGAATTTTCGGTATACAGGGATTCCCTCAGGCTCTCTGCTTTTTCATTAGATTAATGCCAAAAATTGTAAATTTGTCCGGTGAGATAAGTTTTGACTGACAAAGACTGAGGATGGATATAGAAAATGATGAAAGACATACGAAACATTGAATTTCATACGGGAAGCAAGGAGGAACTTCTGCCAGGTTTTTCGGCAGAGTTTCCTTATATTGCAACCCGTGGATTTATTGACCAGTATATCGGACGGTTTGTACCCTGGCACTGGCATAAAGCAGTGGAAATATTTTATATGGAGAGCGGTACTCTGGAATACTGCACTTCCAAAGAAAAGTGGGTATTTCCGCCGGGTTCCGGAGGAATGCTCAATTCCAATGTGCTCCATTCAACAAAAGGCCTTTAACCGGACAGGAGAAACCATTCAGATTCTTCATATTTTTGACACGTCTTTGCTTGCCGGGGAGCAGGGCAGTAGAATCGATCAGAAATATATCCTGCCTCTTGCAGCAGCTTTGCAGCTTGAAATGATTCCTCTTTATCCAAAGAATCCGAAGGAGGCAGAAATTTTAAAGCTGATCCAGGAGGCGTTTCGTTTAAGAGAACAGGATTTTGGATATGAAATAAGGCTGCGGGAGGCATTGACCAAAATCTGGCTTTTGCTGTTCGAGCAGGCGCGCAGTCAAATAGAAAACCAGGAAGAATACGATAAAAATAATGACAAGATAAAAGAAATGATGATTTATATTCATGAGCATTATGACAGAAAAATTTCTGTGGAAGAGCTGGGAGCATCGGCTTTTTTAAGTGAAAGAGAGTGCTTCCGAGTATTTCGCAGCTGCCTGCATATGACGCCCATGGAATATATGAAAAACTACCGGCTGCAAATGGCGTGTCAGATGCTGGCAAGAGGGCAGGATTCCATAACGGAAATTGCCCAGACTTGCGGACTGGGAAGCAGCAGTTATTTTGGAAAATTATTTCGGGAGTATGCACATTGTACGCCTTTGGAATACAGAAAAAAATATTTACGAAGTATTTGAGGCATGGTATAATAGACCTATCAAAAAAATAGATAGAAATGGGGGTTTCTATGAAAATTCAAAAATTAACCAAAACATTTTCATGCATATTGACAATATGTATGATACTGCAGCTTTTTCTTTCTTTTCCTTTAAACGTATCTGCCCAGGAAGCAGCTTCCGGAGAATCTGTTTCTGATGACGACAATGCGGTTGTGATCGATGTCACAGATCCAAAGTATGGAGCAGATAAGACAGGAGAAAGTGACAGCGCTGAAGCAATATGGAAAGCATTTGAAGCCGCAAAAGAAGCATCCAAAAACGGCGCATCAAGTGTTACAGTCAGTTTTCCAAAGGGTGAGTATCATATCTATAAAGACCGCGCCCAGACGAGAGAGTATCATACCTCGAATACCAACAGCATTGAAAATCCGATAAAGACCATTGGATTGTTAATTGAAGGTCAGGAAAATTTCACATTAGAGGGAAACGGTTCCCTGTTTATGATGCATGGAGATATGATGGCTCTGGCAGTGGTTCATTCTAAAAATGTGACGCTTAAGGATTTTTCCTGGGATTTCGGCGTTCCTACTGTGACGGAGATGACCGTGACCGGTATGGGAACAACGGAAAGTGGACAGAAGTATACAGACTTTTTGATTCCGGAATGCTTTCCGTATGCAGTGTCCGGCAATACCATTACTTGGTACAGTGAAAGAAGTCCCCATACAGGTAATTATTACTGGACGCAGACTGGACATCATAATCCCACGTATGCTGTTGTTGCTTACCAGCCGGACGGTGAAATGTCAAGAAACTATGCTGTCTCAGACGGTCCCTTCAACGGCGTTTCCAGTATTCAGAAATTAGATGAAACACACGTTCGCATTATTTATTCTTCCTCTCGTCCCTCTATGCAGCAGATGGGAACGGTGATTGAACTGACAGCAAATGCCCATCGGCAGACGGCTGGGGCATTTACCTGGGAAAGTGAAAATGTGACAGCGAGAAGTGTCAATGTTCACTTTATGCATGGATTTGGCTGGCTGATCCAGATGAGTAAAGATGTTTATTACTATGATTGTAATCTGACGCCGAGAGAAGGTTCAGGGCATATTACCGTCAGCTTTGCAGATGGTATCCATGCTTCCGGCGCTGCCGGGGATCTGGTGATTGAGAATTGTAATTTTGCCAATACCCATGATGATCCTATCAATTTGCATGGAACGTTTACAAGAGTAGAGCAGCGAAAAGATGACCATACCCTGATACTGAAATATATTCATACGCAGCAGGGCGGATTTCCCCAGTTTCATGTAGGGGATAAAACAGCATTTTTTACAAGGGATACATTGGAATCTACGGATAATGAAACGCTTTATACGGTAGCTGAGGTAATATCCAATCCCGGTGAAAATAACAATGATTTAAGAACCATGGAAATTCGTTTTGAAGAAGAACTTCCTCAAAATTTATCGGATAAAATCAGCGGTGAGCCGAAGTACGTAGCCGAGAATGTTACCTATGCGCCTAAAGTAACGATCAGAAACTGTAGCTTTAAACAAGTTCCCACAAGAGGAATTTTATGTACCACAAGGAATCCGGTTTTGATTGAGGGCAATACTTTCAAAAATATGTCTATGGCGACGATTTATCTTTCCAACGATTCAGACGAATGGTATGAATCCGGACCGATTCGGGATATGACGATTAAGAACAATGAATTTTATATCAAAAGCATCGGAAGAACATACTGGGAATACGCTCCGGCAGTTTATGTGCATCCGGTGACAAAGGGAGGCGGTCTGCCCTCTGCAGAAAATCCGATTCATAAAAATATAACCATTGAAGGCAATATTTTCCATATGGATACGGATACCGTTGTAAAGGCAGAAAGCGTAGAAAACCTCACAATCAAAAACAATACGATTCTGCGCACCAATCCTGATATCACTCTGGAAATTTCAGCATCGGAGACAACATTGCTTGCAGGGGATACATTGATGCTTCAGACAATGGCAGACGGCGATAAACATACCAGAGCCCAGGACAATGTATATGAATTTACAAAGTGCAAAAACGTCAAATTGGAAGGAAATACCTATGATGATGGGCTGAAACGGTATGCGGTATTAAGCAGTATGCCCGATGAGTATCTGAACAATCAGGATGCAGAGATCCAAATTGCACATGACAGAGACCAGCCGGTAACTCCGCCTGTACAAAATATTGGTTATACCAGCAGTGATCCCGAGGTGCTTTCGGTAGATGCAAACGGCAAAATGTCTGCCAGAAAAGCTGGAAAGGCATCTGTTTATGCTTACTATATCTGGAATGGGGAACCGATTCTTTCTGAGCCAATAGAAATAACAGTGGAGGATGAAAGCAGCATTGCGCCTGAAGATGTGGTTACCATACAAGGCGGAGAAAATGTTATGCTGACAGAGAAAGACGCAACAATGACTTTCCAGGCGGCAACCGTTTCCGGAAAAGCAATTACATGGTCAGTAGAAGATTTCCTGACCGGTGGCGAAAGCGCGGCGGCAGTAATAGATGAAAACGGTGTATTGACAGCAAAAGCGAACGGCATCATCTGGGTGAAAGCACAGGCAGGTCTTAGCACAAGCCGCGTGGCTGTTGTGATCAGCATTCCGGACAATGCAGCATTGAACCGTGAGTTTGAAATAAAACGGGAGGATGCTTCCAATTATACGTTGAGAAATGAAGAAGTTACCCTTGATATGAAGGTGGGGGATTTGTATCAGAACTCCAATACCGTCAAGAATCTGTTTTTGTATAACATTCCGGAAACAATAGACAAAAATGATATGCGCGCTGTCATTAAAATAGATGGCCTGCCAACGAAAGAGAATGGGCAATGGGATACGGCATCGTTTCTTTTGTATAAGGATGACGATAATTATATTTCTGTCGGCAAAAAATCCCACTATGACGGAATTGCAACCGTAGAAGAAACAAATGGTTCCAGTACGGAGACAGGTGGGAATGCAGCCCAGAATGAACTGACATGCGCTTATCTTGGTTTTTATAAACAAGGAAATGTTGTTTCCGTTGCTTTCAAAGAAGAAGGCGGAGCATGGCAGGAGGTCAGAACGAATATAAGTACTTCCATGCTTGGAGATGACTATCGGATTGGATTTGCTACATGGGCGACAAATGAAAGGAACAAAAAAGTAACGTTCTCCGGTCTGCGTGTGGGTTCTGGTGTTACATATGAAGCATTATGTGATCAGACAGCAGTTTCCTTTTATGAAACAACAAACCGCGCGCCGTCTGTTTCTAATGCAGCATTTGATAAAACGGTTTATAAGACAGGTGAAACAGCAGCGGTGACGTATGATTACACTGATGCAGACGGAGATAGAGAGGGACGTACGCTCTATTGCTTTACCTATGAAAATGGCATGAAAGAAGTTACGGATCAGCCGGAGATTTTACTTGCATATCCCGGAACAATTACCTGTGAAATTTATCCGGTTGATGCAAAGGGAATGCCGGGGGCGAAAGCTATTACAGAAGAAGCAGTTGTTGAAAAAAATATTGGCAGACTAAAAGAGGAGCTTTCCTCCAAAATTAAGAAGCAGAAGCGCTGGATGCGACGCTTTACACGCCAGGCAGCTATGCAGACTATATGGCTCGCATTGCAGCAGTGAAAGCAGCTATGGAAGCTGCAGGAGATAATGCAGAGGAATTGGAAGCATTGCTGCAAAGAGTGGAAGGTGCAAAAGAAGTACTGAAAGAAGACACTACCAGAGTAAAAAAGGAGCTTTCTCAGGAAATTGCAAAGGCAGAGGAAGGATTAGACGACATTTATGATTACACGGAGGAAAGCGCAGCCGAGTATCAGGCAAAGCTGGAAGCGGCAAAGGCAGTTCTTGCAAAAGAAGACGCAACGCTTGCAGATGTAAGAGGTGCTCTTGCGGTACTTGCAGCGATAAAAGAAGACCTGATAAAAGCGGATGAGGCAACCGCCCTGACAAGATGGAGGGGAGCATTAGAGACGGCAGTCGCAAATGCGGAGACAAAACTTGAAAAGACGGACATATATCCGGCGGTATCCCTGCGGGCATTGCAGATAAAATATGAAGAGGCAATGGACGTTCTGGATGATAATAGCCTGTCGGCGTCAGACGTAAAGGCTGCATGGAAAGCACTTAAGGAAGCGATGCTCGCACTTGAACGTTCCTACACGGTAACGTTCAACAGCAACGGCGGATCTGCGGTAGCCGCACAGACTGTAATGGCAGGAGGAACTGTGGTGAATCCGGCAGCGCCGACAAAGAGCGGATTCGTATTTGAAGGATGGTACAAAGACGCAGGATTTGCGACCAAGTACAATTTTGCAGATGCGGTAACAGGCGACATTACGCTGTTTGCGAAATGGAAGGCGGCAGTTCCGGCAGCCGGCACGACAATCACGCAGGGCGGCGTTGTTTACAAAGTTGTGGTTTCCCACGAGACAAACGGAACGGCAATGGCCGAGAAGTTAGAGAATGCAAAGACGGCGAAGAACATTACGATTCTGGATACGGTGAAGATTGGAGAATATACCTTTAAGGTAACGATGGTTGGCAACGGATTCCAGAAGGCGTCGAAACTGACAAAGGTGGTAATCGGCGCAAACGTAACCAACATAGCCGCAAAGGCATTCCAAAACAGCAAGAAGTTAAAGAATGTCATATTCAGAGGAGTGAACCCACCAAAACTCGGCGGTTCAGCGTTCAAGGGTACGAAGAAAGGATGTAAAGTCACAGTATCCAAGAGCATGCCGAAGAAGACACTTGCCAAATTTAAAAAGGCTTTGAAAAAAGCAAAGATGAAGAATGCAAAAGTGAAGACAAAGAAGATGTAAGGCCAGGCATGCGCCGTAGTTTTCATTACAGTAAATGGATAAAAATTCCCGCCCCGGTTTTGGGGCGGGATTATTCTTTAGAGGAAAGAAGGTCTGATATTTACCAATGACTTTTTCAATAAAATCATAATTACTATTGTAAAGTTTTGCAAATAACTATATCATACATTAAGAGGCCGTTCCGCAGGAGTGTGTCATATTGGGATGCCCAATTATCCACAGAATAACAGAAAAGAAAAGCCCCGTCACAAAGGAGGAATTCATGGATTCACCAAAAAAAATATCCGTAATCATACCTGTCTATAATGGCAGAAAATACATTATAAATTGTCTGAACTCCCTGGAAAAACAGACACACAAAAATATAGAAATCATCTTAATCAACGACGGCAGCACCGACGATACAGAAACCGTCATTCAAAACTATATGGACAAAAGCAGCCTTACCATACAATATTTTTCCCAGTCCAATCACGGACAAGCCTATACCAGAAACTTCGGAACAAAAAAAGCAACGGGAGAATACATTGCGTACATCGACAGTGATGACTATCTGGATCCGGATT
>CAYQRG010000081.1:0-7866 GCA_964419645.1 uncultured Eubacterium sp. | reverse complement strand
GGAATCGAACCCGTGACCTCCGCACTACCAATGCGACGCTCTACCGACTGAGCCATGCCAGCACTTGTTGAACAACTCAACATATGTTATCTTACTATAGCTCCTCTTTTCTGTCAATATGGAATTTTATTTTCTTTTTATGGTTTTAAACAATTTATCAATAAAAAATGTAGTAACCATAGTATTATAAATAATGTATTCCTTATCTTGTGCTAAGGTCATTGATACCATGGTTACTACATAGGTTTTTACCGTTTTATCTTCTTGGAAGATTTACTCATCAAACTCGGCTGTGATTTTGTAAGGACAACAATCTTATAATAATATTTTTTGCCTTTTTTCGCTTTCTTATCAATATAGCTTAATTTCTTCTTACCCAGCGCCTTAACTTTCGTATATCCTGAATTTTTATTTGTGGAACGGTAAAGCACATATTTTTTCGCGGTTTTCATCTTTTTCCATGTCACTAAAATTCCATTGGAAACAGCAGAAACCTTCTTAATCTTCGTTCCTTTGGAAAGGGTGATCTGCTTGGAACTTCCGGCTTTGCTCTTTAACTTACCGTCTTTTGAAACCGCCACTGCATAGTAGCTGGCGCTCATCTGGGGATTTTCATCCTGTACTATGGTTTTTCCTGATTCCGTAGTTTTTATAAGCGTGGTTTTCGTTCCAACGACACGGTAAATTTCATATCTGTCTGCATTCGCAGCAGGCGATACTTCAATCTGCACAGATACGCCAATCTTGCCCGCCTCAGCCTTTAAGGATTTGATTTCCGGAGCTGCCGGTTCTTTTCCGTTTTCAGTTATTTCAGTCTGCGTAATTTTCGGAGCCGCCGCCGTTTTTTCCGCAGCCGGACCGGCAAGATGCGTTTCCGTTTCCTTCATCCGAATGTATGCGGTATATTCTGTTTCCGGCAGACAATCGTCCTTTTTATTATCTTCTGACCATGTTTCACCGTCAAAACTGTATTCTGCCCCTTCGATTTCTGTGATAACTGCAGTAAATGTTTTGCCGTCTGCATTTTCTTCAAAGGTGAGCGTCCATTCCTTCGGCGCCGCCTGATTTGCTTTATGAATGGTAAAATGCTTTGTTACCGGACTGCCTGTAAGCCTTCCGCCTGCTTTCGGCGTAACTGTGACATCTGCCTGTCCTGGGATTATGTTCTTTGCATAACTGTAAATAAAATCCGTATTTTTTTCAAATGCAATTTCATTTTGTCCCAGGGAAACGGATACTTTTGGCTCCGGCGAAATAGGCGTTACACTGTATACCGCATCTTCTACGTCTGCCACCATTTCTTCTGTCAGAAGCATCGCAAAATGCATATTCTCCCCAAATGAGCCGGCGCCATCCAGTGTACCATTTACCGTAAATTGTCCGCTGCCTTCTACCATTCCGTTATTTGCCAGCGTACCATTTACCGTAAGACCGCCTCCTACTGCTACCATACCGTTATTGACCAACTTGCCGTTTACCGTTACTGATGCATCCTCGGAAATCTCAAGCCTGCCTCCCTCTTCTACCGTCAGTGCCGCATCTTCTGCAATTGTCACCGATACACCCGGCTTAACCGTTACAATTGCTCCGTTTTTAATAGTGATATCCTCTGTAACAATGACATCTTCTTCTGCATATGCATGCATGCCTGAAGGAATATCATGTTTGCCGTCCCACAAAAGAACAGGGGCATATTCTCCGGTACGGTTCGTATTTCTTACTAACAGATTATAAACTTCGGGACTGTAAGTTGTCAGACGGCGGATAGAATTCGGAAATGCTCCGCTTTCCAGTAATGTCAGTCCCTCACCCACACGCACTTCAGTGAGACTGCTTTTGGCAAAAGCATTCTGCTGAATCGTTGTGACGGAATCCGGCAGAACCATGGTTCCGGTCAGTTTTTCACATCCTTCAAATATTTCCGTTCCAATTTCTTTCAATCCCTGATTTAAAACTACTTCTGATAATTCTGTACAACTGGAAAAAACCCATGTTCCCAGTTTTTCCAAGGAATCCGGAAACGAAATACCTGTTAAACCCGTACATCCCCGGAACACATTGTTTCCAATCTCTGTTAATCCTTCGTGAAGCGTCACTTCTGTCAGTCCCGTACAACCCCAAAACGCTGCCTCGTCAATCACCGTGCAGCTTTCCGGAATTTCAATCGTCTGCAGGCTCTTACATTCCTTAAATGCAAAACTGTCGATATATTTCAAATTAGAAGGAAGCGTTATATCTTTAAGGGCAGGACAAGCATCAAATGTCCATTGATCTATACGTGTAATGCCATCCGGCAAATTGATCGATTCCAGATTGCTGCAGCTCATAAAAGCATTTTTCCCAATACTTGTAATTGTATCCGGAAGCGTAATTTTCGTCATATCAGCACACCAAAATCCGTTTGAAGCAACGGAAGTAACCGTATAAACATTCCCTTCCCATTCTACTGTTTTCGGAATCACAATTTCTCCGGAAAGACTTACACCTGCCTTTTTCTCAATCTGGACAATTTTGTTTTCTTTGTCTACCACAAGAAATTTAAACTGATCCGTCGTAAATTCATCCAGTTCATAGGGTTCTCCGTTTAACAGTATATTTTTATGGCCGATGCCCGCTATTAAAGCCGCAACTTCCCTGCTGGTACATTTCGCAGTAATTGTCGTACTGTATTGCTGCTGCTGTGCGCTATTCTCCCAAAATGTCCATTTGTTAACAGATGTAACACTGTCAGGAAATATAACGCATAATTCCTCGCTGCACTGACAAAACAACTGTGAATTAATATCTGTTACGCCCTCCGGTATAACAACTTCCTTCAATCCGCTGCATCCCATAAATACGGATGCTCCAAGACTGTTTACTGATGAGGGTATCGAAATCTCCGTAAGACCGGCACAATTTTTGAATGAACCTTTCGGTATCGTAGTAAGACTTTCCGGCAATTTTATAGAAGTAAGATTTTTACACCCGGAAAACATATATCCCTGTTCTAAGGACCCCAAAGAAGTCATTCCATCCGGCAATGTTACATGAACAAGACTGCTGGTTTGGGAAAATTCATATCCTCCATACCGTATATCCGGATTTAAGATCGTCACACTTTCCAATCCTATACAATAAGAAAACGCCGACATTCCGATACTTGTTACAGAAGCCGGTATCACCAATTCGCTTACCTCATCAGACAAATAAAAACAATAATAAAAAGCTCTTCTGCCAATCTCTTTTAAACCGGAAGGCAGTTCTAACTGCCCAAGACGGGTACAAGATTCAAAAGCAGATTCTCCAATACTTAAAATCGTATCCGGAAAAATAATTCCTGCCATATTCTGTTGATCATAAAAAGCCCTATCTCCAATTGAAACCACGGTATATTCCTTACCGGCAAATTCCACCGTTTCCGGAATTTCCACAGTGGACATATATGGAATTTTGTTCGTCCACTCCACAAGCTGCATCTTTCCCGGTTCAATCTCCTTATAGACAACGCCCTCTAAGTTTACACTTCCCAAAAGCCCAGAGGCATCTGCCTGGACTGCATCCGCCGCATAAACTTCCTGTTTTACCCCTCCCCACACAAAATTTGAGACCGTCATGCAGATAATCAACAAAACGGCCTGCAATTTTTTCTTTTTGAATTTCTTCATTTTTCTGTTTCTCCTTTCAAATCAAAAATTTTTTCAATTTTATCATCGAAAGAAACAAAAAAACAATCATTGTGGGACGAATGGCAAATTTTAGGGACGAATGGATATTGCAAGTCTCTACTTCAAAGTTTTCAACCATTCCACTACTGTCCTAGCTGCCTCTGTCACATCATCATCAAATACTTCCAGTTTTTGATCGCTGATATCCGCCGTACAGATCTCTTTGATATCCTGCACACTGCTTGCCGCCCCACTGCCGCCGTGGGTGATAATAGGATAAAGGGTTATCCCGGACAAATCTTCCCCTTTCAGGAATGACTTCACTGCATTCGGCGCCGTGCCCCACCATACCGGATAAACCAGGATCATCACATCATACCGGCTAAAATCCGGCAATTCTCCCACAAGCGCCACTTCCTCATCTGAATCAATTTCATCCCTTGCTACAGATACGGTATCGTTATAGCTGGAAGGATATTTTTTCTCCGTAGAAATTGCATAAATATCGCCGCCTACAGAATTCTGGACCATGGCAGCAAGGAGCTGGCTGTTTCCGATAAGCATTCCGTTTTCTTCCATTAAAGAGGCGCTGGAAACGGCATCTATATCTTCTTCAAAATCGGAATTTCCCACACGGGTAAAATACACGGTAAGAATCCTTTTTTCACCAAAATCCACTTTTTCTGCCGCAGTTGCGCCGGCAACATCCACAATAACCGTCCGGTAATGCCTTTTTAGATACGGTACAAGAAAATATGCGGCAATGACCAGCATGGCTGCAATTACTACTCCAATGATAATAAATATTTTTTTGCGATTTTTCTTTTTCTCCAAAATAATCACCTCATTTTCATTTACCGAAATTATACCAAAAAAGCTGCTGCTTTACAAATGTACGATCAAATACGAATGTAAGCAACAGCTCTCAGCTTTTTTATTCGTGAATTTTCATACCGCAGAGCATTTTTACAAGCTGCGGATCAAAGTGATTAATAATCTCGCTATGACCAAGATCTTTTTCACTGATTTTTTTCATCTCGTCTTCCGTCAATTCAAAATCCCAGATATCAATGTTTTGCTCCATACGCTCCACATGGGTAGTTTTCGGCAGAATGGATGCGCCACGCTGTATATTCCAACGTAGAGCAACCTGGGCTGCGCTTTTGCCGTATTTCTCTCCGATAGCAGTCAGATCCGGATCTGTAAAAATCCCATGCTTTCCTTCCGCCAGAGGTCCCCACGCCTGAGGGACAACGCCGTATTCCTTCATCAATGCGATCGCATCTTCCTGCACAAAAAACGGATGCAGTTCCACTTGGTTGACTGCTGGAATCACTTCCACTGTTTCACAGAAATTTGCCAGCACAAAGGGGAAGAAATTGGAAACGCCCACTGCTTTTGCCATCCCTTCTTTGTATGCTTTGGTTATGCCTCTGTATGCTGCAAAATAATCCCCCAGGGCCTGATGAAGAAGTACCAGGTCCACATATTCCAGATCTAGTTTGACAAGAGAAGCCTTTACAGCCTCATAAGCTGTCTCTTCATTTTTCTCATCCTGCACCCAGACCTTCGTGGTAATAAAAAGTTCTTCTCTTGTAGTCAGACCATCCGCAATTGCGCGCTTTACTGCTTTGCCCAGCGCCTCTTCGTTGCCGTAAGCTGCGGCAGTATCCAGCAAGCGGTATCCCGTCTTAATCGCATCATAAACTACCCTTTCACACTCTTTGGCATCCAGGATCTGGAAAACGCCGAACCCCTCCAGCGGCATTTTGGCACCGGTGTTTAATGTTATACCCTTCATAATCAAATCCTCCTCTACTTTTTTACGCTTCAAAGGGAAGATGCATGGTTGCATACTTCTCTTCTGTAGCATTGTCAGCTATATAATATTTTTTGGTTCCGTCCAGTTTTGCAATCTCTGCCATTTCCTCATCCGTCAATGTAAAATCAAAGATGTCGATATTGTCACGGATATGGTCTGGATTCTTCGAGCCTGGAATCGTCATAAATCCCATTTGCGTATGCCAGCGAAGGACAATCTGAGCGTTGCTCTTATGATATTTGTCTGCCAGCTTTGTGAAAATTTCTTCCTTTATAAGTCCCGGGTCGCCGTGTCCCAGGGGATACCAGCCCATAAGCCTTGTGCCGTACTCTGCAAGGCGTCCCATAATCTCTTTTTCCGTACAGTAGGGATGCGTTTCGAGCTGAATGACATGGGGTTTAATCTCTGCTGCGGCAAGAAGTTTTTCCAGTTTCTCATCATGCATATTGGATATACCGAGAGAACGTGCTTTTCCGGCTTTATACGCCTTTTCGATCAACTGATATCCGGCTGTGAAATTGCCTGCAGGCTGATGGATAAAAAGAAGATCTACATAATCCAGTCCCAGTCTATTAAGTGTCTCATCCACTGCAGCCGCATGTTCATAAAGCGTCGGCCAGATCTTTGTGGAGACAAAAATATCTTCCCGTTTTACGATGCCCTCTTCGATTGCCCGGGCCATTCCTTTCCCTGCTGCCTCTTCGTTCATATATGCATTGGCAGTATCAATCATGCGGTATCCGCCTTTTAAAGCAGCATATACAGATTTTTCCGTATCCTCGGGGCTGATCATAAATGTTCCGATTCCAAGCACCGGTACTTTCACATCATTATAAAGGGTTACGTATTCCATTTGATACCTCCTGTGATTTGTGTTTTCGAATTTGTTTATAAGGAAAGTTTACATCAACAGGAAAATAATGTACAATGCCAATATCGAAATGTGCTATATCAAAATCGAATAGTGAAAAGGAAGGAAATTTGTTATGATAGAAATACATTTGCTGGAACAGCTTGCTGCTTTTGCAGAGTGCGGCACCCTCTCTGCTGCTGCCGATCAACTGCATACTTCTCAGCCTGCCCTGACCAGGTCTATGAAGAAATTAGAAGATGAATTGGGTGTTTCGCTCTTTCTGCGCAAAAAGAATCATCTTGCGCTAAATGAAACCGGACTCCATGCCGCCGAATATGCGCGCCGCGTGTTAGAGGCCGACAAAGACTTTGAAGCCCGGGTAAGGGCATTTGACCGAAGCCTTCATACGCTCGCCATCGGATTCTGCGCGCCGGTTCCCCAGGCCGTGCTGACGCCCCTCATCAACAGCATTTTCGAGGGCATGACGATTTCTGCAGACATGACTGACGATGCAGGCTTTCTCCAAAAACTGGAAAATGGGACCTACCAGCTGGCTGTCACACATTTTTTACCGGAAAGTGCTCTTTTTTACAGCAAAAAATGCGGACATGAGGATCTTTTCATCTCATTAGCTCCCGGCAATCCTCTTACATTTTATCCTGAAATTCACTTAGAAGATCTGGACGGCTTGTCTATCCTGCTGCTTTCCCGCATCGGTTTCTGGGCAAATGTACATAGGGACAAAACGCCAAACTCCAATTATCTGTTGCAAGTTGAGTCCGACTCCTTTGCAGAATTGGTGACAAACTCTTCCTATCCGGCTTTTTCCTCCAGTTATTATATTAAACGGGGCGAAACGATCTCCGGCAGGATAAATATCTCTATCGCAGATCCGGAATGCCATACGGACTATTATCTGGTGTGTCTTGCATCTGAAAAAGAAAAGTACAAAGCATTGTTTGATATGGTCTCAGAAAAGACAATTCAATAACAGAATAGTAGACTAACATAACGATCAGGGGAACTTTTTGATTCGCCGTCTGCCCCGTTTTTTGGCGTTATTATACTTATACTTGTCAAATGACAAGTTCCGTGTGGTTTTACTCAGGAATGTTACTGTAACTCCCTTTTCACAAAAAAATTGACATTCTGTCTATCTGATAGTATTCTCTTAACTAAAGAGAGGCGGTTTTGTACCACTTGACTATCCATTAGTCCTGAGTGGGTTACTCGCTTCTTTATCATATCCACCAAATCATACAGGTACATCTATGCAACATTGTCAAGTGATGAGTTCAAAAACTTTCAGTTTCCATTGTTTTTATTAGAAATCTTTTGTATACTTAAATCATGAAAAAAACATTGTGAGGTGAAAATTTTGAATAAATTGAAAGTTTATCTGGATACATCAGTTATTAGCCATCTATTTCAAGAAGATGTCCCAGAAAAGATGACCGATACCAGACAACTATGGGAAATGTTCCGTAAAGAAAAATATGATGTATATCTGTCCACGGTAACTCTTGAAGAAATTGAAGACTGCC
>CAYQRG010000080.1:0-7926 GCA_964419645.1 uncultured Eubacterium sp. | reverse complement strand
TTTGCATACAAAATACGCCCGGAGTCAGCGTCCATTAATACGGCTGACTGGGCGTATAGTTCACTTTCTTTTATGGTTGTCTCTGTTTCTTCTGCCATACAGGGCATTTCATTGGAAAAGAATGCCAGCAGATTTGCTGTTATCAGCATAAAACACAATAAAAATCGTCTCATAGTTTCTATCCATATCCGAACTGTTACTGCATTTTATGCCTGTATTTTTTGATTTATGAGTTACATTTAGGATGCTTCTTCAAACTGGGAATTGTAAAGTTCCGCATAGTATCCCTGTTTTTGCATCAGCTCTTTGTGGCTTCCCTGCTCTACAATATCTCCGTCTTTCATAAAGAGAATCAAGTCTGCATCACGGATGGTCGAAAGCCTATGCGCGATAATAAAACTGGTTCTGCCCTTCATCAGATTGTCCATAGCTTTTTGGATTCGTATTTCGGTCCGGGTATCTACAGAAGAAGTCGCTTCGTCTAAAATCAGAATCCGGTTGTCTGCCAGAATCGCCCGGGCAATGGTTAAAAGCTGTTTCTGCCCCTGGGAAACATTGCTGGCATCTTCGTTTAATTCCATATCATAGCCGCCGGGAAGTGTCTGGATAAAATGGTGGGCATGAGCTGCTTTTGCCGCTGCGATCACTTCTTCATCTGTGGCGTCCAGTTTGCCGTAGCGGATGTTTTCCATAATACTGCCCCGGAACAGCCAGGTATCCTGCAGTACCATTCCAAAGGCATCCCGTAATTCTCTTCTGTTAAAGTCTCTGACATCATGTCCGTCAATTTTGATACAGCCCCCGTTGACGTCATAGAAACGCATCAGAAGTTTTACCATAGTCGTTTTTCCGGCGCCTGTGGGGCCTACGATCGCAATTTTTTCTCCTGCTTTTACGCTGGCGGAAAAATCATGTATGATCGTCTGGTCTTCCCGGTATCCAAAATTCACATGTTCAAAATCTACCCTTCCTGTCAATCCTTCCAAAGACTCCGGATGTTCTGCCATCTGGATCTCCTCTTCTTCTTCCAGGAATTCAAAGACACGTTCCGATGCAGCCGTCATGGACTGTACCTGGTTGATGACCTGGGCAATCTGCTGAATGGGCTGTGTAAAGTTTCTGACATACTGGATAAATGCCTGGATATCTCCGATTCCAATGATTCCGCGGATCGCTAAAATACCACCGGAAATCGCTACGCCCGCGTAGCCTAAATTTCCTACAAACACCATAACCGGATGCATCATGCCGGACAAAAACTGGGATTTCCATGCAGATTCATAGAGCACCTGATTCGTTTCGTTAAATGTTTTTATGGTTTCCTCTTCTTTATTGAATGCCTTGATTACCAGATGTCCGCCGTAAGTCTCTTCCACCTGTCCGTTGATATGTCCCAGATATTCCTGCTGTGTCTTAAAGTGTTTCTGGGAAAATTTCACCACCAGAGAAACCAGAATTCCGGAAACCGGCAGAATGACCAGCGCAATCAGCGTCATCACCGGTGAAATGGACAGCATCATCACAAGAGTTCCGATCAGTGTTGCCAGAGAGGTAATAATCATGGTAACACTCTGGTTTAATCCCATGCCAAGGGTATCCACATCATTGGTTATCCGGGAAAGCACTTCTCCATAGGTTCTGCTCTCAAAATATTTCATTGGCATGCGGTTGATTTTTTCTGAAATTTCTTTTCGCATCCGATAGCATATTTTCTGGGTAATACCTGTCATCACCCAGCCTTGGAAAAAAGAAAGGAGTGAACTGGCCAGGTACAGCGCAAGGGTAATCAGCAGGATTTTGGCGATACGGTCAAATTCAATTCCTCCTGTCCCGGTAATCTTGCTCATCAGCCCTTCGGACAAAACCGTAGTGGCACGCCCCATGATTTTCGGTCCCAATACGGAAAATACCGTGGAACAGGCGGCAAGCACCATGACGATAAAAATAGCGATTTTATATTTTCCAATATAAGAAAGGAGTTTACGAAAAGAACCCTTGAAATCTTTGGCCTTTTCTCCTGGCATCATGCCGCCGTGCATGCCGCCCGGTCCTCTTCTTGGCCGATTCGTCCTATAGCTTTCTGATTTTTCATTGCTCATTCTGCTACACCTCCTCTTCTTCCAAACCAAGTTCTTTTGCAGACAACTGAGATTTGGCAATCTGCAGATAAACATCGCATTCTTTCAGCAGTGTTTCATGTGTTCCTTTTCCTACAATTTTGCCTTCATCCAACACCAATATCTGATCCGCATGAAGAATGGTGCTGATCCTCTGAGCTACAATAATCACTGTTGAGTCGCTTACCTTTTGCTCAAGCGCTTTTCTCAATTTTGCATCTGTTTTCATATCAAGGGCAGAAAAACTGTCGTCAAAGATAAATACCCTGGGCTGCTTTGCAATTGCCCTTGCAATGGCCAAACGCTGTTTCTGGCCGCCAGATACGTTACTTCCTCCCTGGGCAATGGCACTTTCATATCCTTCCTTCTTCTCTTCAATAAAATCCGCTGCCTGGGCGATTTCTGCCGCCTCTTTTATCAATTCATCACTGGCATCCGAATTGCCAAAACGCAGATTAGAGGCAATGGTTCCAGAGAACAAAACGCCCTTTTGGGGTACAAAACCGATTTCATCCCGAAGCTCTTTCAAAGAAATATTACGGATATCTTCTCCGTCTATGGTAATGCTTCCCCCTGTCACATCATAGAAACGGGGAATCAAGTTGACAATGGTAGATTTTCCGCACCCGGTACTTCCGATAATTGCCGTCACCTTTCCCGGTTCCGCAGTAAAATCAATATCTTCCAGCGCATCTTCTTTGGCGTTCGGATACCGGAAATTTACATGGGAAAAAGCTACCACGCCTTTGTGCTCTTTTAATGTCCGGGGATTTTCTGTTTCATGAATCGAAGATTCTGTATTTAATACTTCATCAATACGTTCTGCAGCAACTCCTGCCCTCGGCAGCATAATGGACATCATCGTCAGCATCAGAAATGACATGACGATCTGCATCGCATATGTGATAAAGGCTGTCATTGCACCTACCTGGAGCGTTCCGGCATCAATCCTGTGGGCAGACACCCATACGATCAGCAGTGTAGTGCCGTACATCACAAGCATCATGCCCGGAGACATAAAATTCATCACTCTGTTGGTAAACAATTGAGTTCTCATCAGATTGCGGTTCGCTTCATCAAACCGTTCTTCTTCTTTTTCTTCTCGCCGGAATGCCCGGATAACAGGAAGCCCTGTCAAAATCTCCCTGGAAACCAGATTCAATGCGTCCACCAGTTTCTGCATGGATTTGAATTTCGGCATGGCTACAGACATCAATAACGATACAAATCCCATGATCACAATGACTGCCAGAGCGATTACCCAACTCATATTCGCACCTGTCTTCATCACCTTATAAATACCGCCGATTCCGATCACCGGAGCATATAAAAGCATGCGCAGCATAACGGCTGACACCATTTGTATCTGCTGGATATCATTGGTACTTCTGGTAATTAAAGACGCTGTGGAAAACTGATCCATTTCGGAATTGGAAAACTGAACCACCCTCTGAAAAACAGAGCCTCTTAAGTTCTTTCCGATTCCTGCGCCAACTCTGGATGCCAGATATCCTACCCCCACAGCAGCAGCCAGCATCAAAAGAACCATAAGAAACATTTTTCCTCCGGATTTCCAGAGATATCGCATCTGAAGGTCATCCAAATCTACGCCTGCCGCCTGGTCACAGGATTTTGCATAGGCAATGCCCATGGATACCAGCATCTGATCTCCTATGGAATCCGTTATCTTTTCCATATTCTCTTTGGAAATATCAAATCCGCTGCTTTCCATTTTCTGGCCGCTCGACACATAGTATCTCATCAAAAGAGGCATCAAAAGCTCATCATCTAATTGATCTAACTGCTCTTCCTCCTGCACGGTCCGCGCATAAACAGCATCCGTCTCCGGTTCATAAGCATCTTCCCATGATGCTGCCTCCTCTTCCGACATGAAAAACTTTGCGCTTTCAAATTCTTCTTTTGTTATTTTCTCAGGCAATATATGGGATATGCCGCCGTTTATAATTCCCACATCAATAATATCCGATGTATATTGCGGCAAAGACAGGTCACAATATGCCTGAACGATCAGCAACAGCAAAATCATTACGATTGTACGCCAATATGGGATCATATTTTTGAAAATTTTTACCATATTCTACATCTCCTCCCTTTCCACTATTCTCTTTTCAATTTCACGCTGAAACACATAAAGAAATTTTCTCAGATAAGCATTCAATTTCTTCATATCCTCCTGCCCCATTTCTCCAAAAACCGCTTCTGCAAAGGAACTCATAATCTTCTCTGCTTCCAGAAAAACCCGTTTTCCTTCCTCTGTCATCTCAACACAGACATTTCTTCTGTCTGTTGGATCAATACTTCTTACAATATATCCTTTTCCCTCTATCATCCGAAAACATCTGGATACGGCCGGAGCCGGAATATGCATGGATTTTACAATTTCAGACACTCTGACTTTGGAAGTGTGACTCTCTTGCATGCATTGCCATATTGTCTTCATCACCATAAAATCCCCATGATTGATCCCGGGCAATAACGCAGACATATGCAATGTGCGAAACTTATTCATAATTTCCTGAAACTCTCTCTCCTCGTTTGTCAATTCCTTCACCTCCCAGCCTGGCTTATTTCTTCCGCGCAAAATAATTAACAGTGTTAATTATTGGCATTTGCAATATTAACACTGTTAATTAACGTTGTCAATTTGTTTTATATAAATTTTATAATTTCCTCTGCCCTGTTTCGCCAGGTATGCTGTTCTTTGGCCTTTAAATACGCTTGTTCCGTTATGATTTGAGCCTCTTTTGGATGTTCGTACATCTCTCTGATCTTCTCTGCCAGTGTATCCAAATGGCTGCTGTCATACAGTACTGCCTCTTTTCCGTCAGAGAGCACCTGCTTTGCAAACCGACTTGCCTCTGTAAAACACAAGGTATGATTCATCATGGCAGAATATACCCGGTCATGAAGCCCTCCGCAAAATCCCGGTGTAGTATTTACTAACATTTTCGCATTCGCCATAAGCTGAATCGATGCTGCAAATCCCACTCCCTTTTGGATTGTAATATGACGGCGGTTTAATGCCTCTACCAACTCCCAGCCGTGTCCGGCTATGGTAAAAGGCACTTCGGCTTCTGCCGCAGCAAGGAGTGTTTCTTTTCTTCTTAAGTTCCTCAGATATTTGTCTGCAAGATAATCCCCGTTTAAACGTTTCGCAAACTCCTCCCGGCTTAAATGTACCCCCTGCATATCCAAATACTGCTCCAGCGCAGCCTCCTGTGTCAGCTCATGGTCTGCCCGCATCATTTCAATCAGCGCAGCAACCTCAGCTCTCAATTTTTTCGGATATTCATCCAATTCCCTATACAATTTCTCTTCCGGCTCATAGGTCCCCAAAAAAAGAAGCTCCAACCTTTTCTGGTCAAAGCTCCGCTTTGAAGCTGCCTGCATACCGCCTAACGGCAGGTAAAAAACATATTCGATATGGGGATAATATTTCTCAATATACCGTTTGTGGCATAAATCAATGCAAAGCACTTTATAAAAAGGAAATTTTCTTTTCAATCCCACATGATGATAGAGGGGATGATCCACCAGATAATTAAAAAACGGAACACAAAATGCATTCAGATAAGGCGTCCCGTCTTCTAATTCCAGCCTTGGAAAAAGAGAATTAAAATCAAATGCCGCAAGATATCTGTCCTGCTGCTCTAAAATTCTCTCTAACTGCTCTTCCATTTGTATCGACAGATCACAAACCTCTACCGGATACCCCATTTGTTCAAAAGCTTCTTCCAGACATCCCATAAAATACTGATTGGACTCATAACAGAGATCTCTGGATTCAAACAGTAAAACCGTTTTTTTCATAAATCCGCATTCCTTCCTAGTGTGCTGACCTGTTGATATCTGGTAAAACTCCGCAGTATAATTTTTCATCGGCAAGGCGGCTGAATGAGGCGATGCGGTGGCATCGTCGATTGAAGCCAACGCAGTCCGATGAGAAATTAGACAAGGAGGTTTGCCTGAATATCAACATGTCAGTACACTAGTCAACTCCTATGGACATGCTGATGTGTAAATAAATGGTCCTGGCAATATTCATAATTCCCTTCGCATTTGGAACAGAAACGAAATTCCAAATCCGGATCATCCAACTCTGTCCTGCCGCAGATCGCGCATTTATGCTTTGTCACACCTGCCCGGGGCGCCGACTGGCGCATCTGGCTCTTAAAAGCCTGCCGTCTGTGGATTTCCTTTGGAGAAATCCGTTTAAAATTCCGAGTGGAAAAATAAAATATCAGAAAATTAAGCAAAGACATAACAATCGCCATTCTGCCCGCCCAATTCTCCTGGATCATGCTAAAGAGAATCAGCACGCCGTATACTCCTGCAAGCCATTTCATTTTAATCGGGATAATAAAATACAACAGCACCTGCATCTCAGGATAACATACCGCGTAGGCAAGGAAAATTGCCATGTTGATATAATACGTCGTAAAATAAACGCCCATTCCCACTACCGGACCGCCATAAACCGCATAACATATTCCATATAAAAGAAATGCGCCAATTACCGTAAATATAATTCCGCCGAACATATAAACATTGAACCGGAATGTGCCCCATGTACGCTCTAAGGACTGCCCCAGTTGAAAATAGAACAGCATCATAATCACGATAAACAACACGCTGGTATCCGGCGGCATAAGCACCCACGTAATCAGCCGCCAGACCTGTCCCTTTAAAATATAGTAGGGTTCTAATGTCATAAAAGTAAGTAAGTCCTCATTCACATACATCAGAGTAAATCCTATGGCATATCCTACAAGAAGCCATAGGATCAGATTGGGTATGGCATATTTGCCGATTTTCCGCTCCATTTTATTTAATAAATTATTCATTCTATATCCGCCCTTTTCTTCTATTTAAAAAGCATTATAGAATTTTGCATATGCTTTGTCAATTGGGAGAAAGAACTTTGGATTGTATTGTTGTGGCATAAGGGACGTCCGGAGAGGGGTTGGCTTTCGTTGAACCTTCGTCATCAATTACAACATAATAGAAAATCAGCTCTTTGTAATACTGCTTTCTATTTCTGTATAGTATGCTTCTGCCTCTTCTTCATTAAGAGAATAGGATTCTTCAAGCACTTGAAGCGTTCTTTCTTTAAGGATTCCTTCGTTTAAACATGTTCTGATCAAAATTCGGATTCCTTCATTTCTGCCTCTCTGTTCTCCAATTATTTCCCCTTCTTTATATGCATATTCCCGCTCATTTTTCAAATGCTTCTCTTCATCATATTCAAATATACTCATCTCAATCGCCTCCGCACGGTTTTTTAACAGGAAATCTGCCAGAATCCCATTCCGGATGCAGTCATCCACTGCTGTTTCCACAGCTTCTGCAAATGGCATTTTCTCTGCATATTCCCTTACTTTACTGACATACTGGGCATACTCTTTTAACGTCTGACAGGTGTTCAAAAGCTTTTCATTTTGTCCAAAATTAATGTTATACATAGTTACGATCAATTCCAACTTTGGATCTTCTGCTTTCTTTTCAAATGCATCGGAAAGCTTTAATGTCTTTTGTTCCGGCTGATGTTGCATTCCGTTATAAAAAATAACAAATCTTGGTTCCGGTATTTTGACTAATGTGGAACTATATAAATCTGCATTCCGTGTTATGCCCTGTAATACTTTTGTGACATAGAGCAAATGTCTAAAAGGCATATTGACATTCACTGTGGACTGATGTTCATATAACATCAACTCAAAATTCATCACAAAAGAAATGTCATTCTTGTAGTTCATATAAACCGCATTTTCCAATGTTGTAATTTCCA
>CAYQRG010000079.1:0-7978 GCA_964419645.1 uncultured Eubacterium sp. | reverse complement strand
TGGATATACTAAATTCATCAAATGAAGTTCCCCCACTCATTACTTCATTTGATAGCAAATAAAACTTTTTCATAAACTCTCCCCTTAAGAATGCAGCTTTGGCTGCATTCTTTTTTTGCTGTCATTTCCCGTCATCTGTCCGTATAAAATACGGTCTTTTGCTACTTCTTCGTCTTTGACGCTTTTTTCACAGTCTTCGTTTTCGTTGTCTTCTTGGTAAATTTCTTACTGGTAGAATACTGAATCTGATAACCTGTTACAAAGGCTGCCTTCTTCCATTTTACCAGGAACCCTTTGGATTTCGCCTTGATTTTGCCTTTGATTGCTGTTGCATTCAAAGTAATGTCGGAATTTTTCTGCTCCTCCAATGTCAGTTGTGCATTCGTCTTGGTCTTATCAATAACTGCCTTGGCCGCAGCAAGCGCTTCTTGTACTGCTGCTGAATGCAGTTTGATAGAAAACTTTTTTCTTCATTTTTATTCTCCTTTTTTGACTTTTTCCTTACTCCATCATCAAAAAATCGAGAATTCTATCTGTATGGGACGAATGGCCGATTTTAGGGACGAATGAATCATTTGTGAATCCCCTTAAAGATCCTTTCTCAACACTTCATGAGGCGCCTCGATTTCATTTGCAATTGTATGCTCGGTCAATTCAGACAAAAGCTTTATTTTTGCATTAATAACAGGTCTCATGCAATTTGGAACATGTTCCTGATGCGCTCTATGAATCGCTACGCATTCTTTGCAGTTTCCATGATACCGGCAGGCCTTTTTACAGGGGCAATGATCCTTCTCCTTATATTCCTTGCGAAACATAGAAGCGAATTCCTCCTGCAGCCGTAAGCCTTCCTGACGGTTTCCTTTACGGAACTGTTCCATTGCTTCTAATTCTTTTGGATTTCCCTCGATCATCATCCGTACATCCTCCGTAATTTTTTCTTTATTATACTGAATTCTTTGGAAAAAATGAAGAACTTACATTGAAAAGATATTGTACTTTTTGGTATAATAAATGCATCTAATTTTTTTAAAGGAGGTGCCCTATGGCAAAGAAACATTTTTCGAACTCACGGCTTTGGAAGCGTACCTTGTGCATTGCTACCGCAAGCACTATGGTATTTTCTATGCTTCCGTCATTTTCACTCACCGTTTCCGCCGCTCCAACGGATAAGCCTGACCTTTTAAAAGCAGGAAGCGTACCTGTCAGCAGTGAAAATTATACACTGGGCGGACCATTTCCGAAAGGAACCGCCGGATGCGATTATTTTCGTATTCCCAATGTGATCACTCTGGACAACGGGGATCTGCTCGCTACCGCAGATGCCAGATATCAGGTCCTCTCCGGTGATGGTTCCTCACCGGACGGCGGCGGTATTGATACGATTGCCTCTGTTTCCAGCGACGGCGGTAAAACCTGGTATTACAGCTTTCCTATTTATTTTCCGGATAGCAACCTCAATGCCGGAACAAAAGCTACTACGATTATCGATCCCGGTGTTGTGAAAGGCCCGGATGGCACAATTTACTGTATTGCCGATGCCAATCCTACCGGTGTCACTACCATGAACGGATATACCGACCCGGGACGTGGTACCGGTTACATCGAAGTCAAAGGCAAGCAACGCCTTGCACTGACTTCAAATTACTCAAAAGTCAACACACGACCGGACTCTGACGGTGCAACCTATGAATATTATGTGGGTGATCTTGATGAAGACGGCTTTGCTCCTGTCTTAAACATCTCTGACAATGAACCTTCCGACTATTGTGTAGACGAATGGTTTAACATTTATAAGATATCAAACGGCACACGAGTAGAATTGAAACAAAAACAGGTGGATTCCGACGTAGATGTTCAGCAGAATGCATTCTATAAAGACTCTGACCTGCACGTATACAACACAGGCTATATGTTCCTGGTAACTTCCACCGATAATGGACACACCTGGGGAAATCCCACTATACTGAATCCGCAAATTAAACGAAGTAATGATACAAGGGATGTGGCGCTCTTAGTTTCTCCCGGAAAAGGTACTTCCACCAAATGCGGAGATATTGCCATCGGTTTCTACAACTCCAAGTGGGGAAATGAAGCAGTAAGCATCGTATATTCTACCGACAACGGCACAACCTGGCAGCGAACCAGCGATGCGGAATATCTTCCCGGAACTGAAATTGACACTGCTTCCGAAAATGAACTCGTAGAATTAGAGGACGGTACGCTGCGTATGTTTTTCCGCCACGGAGGTTATCAGGCCGCAGTTGGAAATCTCTGCTATGTAGATGCCAAAAAACAGGCTGACGGTTCCTATGAATTTCAAACTCCTGTAGTCTCAGAGATACCTAATATTCACAGAGGCTGTAAATTCTCTGCTCTCTCCTATTCAAAAAAGATCAAAGATCCGGATGATGGTGTGCTAAAACAGGCCATTCTGATTGCTGCTCCTTCCGGCGTACGCGCAAACGGACAAATAGTGACATTACTGGTAAACAATGATGATGAACATACGTTGAAAGAGATAAACAGATATTCAGTCCCCGGCGGACAGGGCGGTTATGAATCCTATGTATATTCCTGCCTGACAGAACTGGAAGACGGTTCCATCGGCCTTTTATGGGAACCAAACCACAAATCTATTCTTTATAGTAGATTTAATATGAGCGAAAATGGAGAACCGTCACCTTATCTTGCTCCCACAAATGTAGAAATTAAAAAGGACAGCAAATTTACTGTCTCAAATTATGAGGGTGATCAGCAAATAACAACTGCTCCGGATGAAGCAATTGCTGCAGTCACTTTTGAAAAATCAACCCCTTATGTAATGTTTGACCATACCGGTTCAGCAACAAGTGATATTCAGGCTGCCTTTTCTGCTTCGCCAAATGATTCTCTGAATCTTTCCGATGCAGAGTTTGTTTTTACAACCGGCAGCGATGCAGATCATTGGATAATTCTAAACACATCAAACAACTGGTATTTAGCAAATACCAGCAGTGCTAATTTTTATGCAGATGCTTCTGCGGAAATGCTTGTGAAGAAAACTACCAGCAACAATAAAACATATTTCCAAATTTCCAAAGCAGAAAATAGCCGAGTTATCTTTTTCTATCCAGATAATACAAATTTCAACTCACAGACAACCGGTCTTCCGTCAGGATCTGATGCCAACCTTCTGCTTCTGGAAAAACAGTCTTCTGTTTCAGACGACGATATTATCCCTGGCTATCAGCAGACAGATACCATCACTTCCGGTAAGAGTTATCTGATTGCCTATATGGTTGCCAACGGCAAAATCCTTGTACTGTATCCGAATAAGACCGATAATTTCTATGTAAAAACAAAACTCGTTATTCCAGGAGTTACAGACCTTGTAATCACAGGAATCGGGGAAGGCTACACAAAAGCTGTCGTTGACAATGCAACATATGAAATCCATGTTACAGAAGACCATCCTGATCCAGACCCAGACTGTGAACATACAGAAACCACATTGAAAAACGCAAAAGATGCAGATTGTGAAAACAACGGATATTCCGGAGATCTTATCTGTAATAATTGTAACGCCATTATGGAACAGGGAACGATTCTTCCAGGCGGACATGACTGGGATGAAGGAACCATTACCAAAGCTGTCTCTCTGACGGAAGACGGAACAAGAGAATTGACCTGTAAACGCGATGCTACCCACAAAAAAACAGAAATTATCTATTCTTCTGCATATGCTCTTTTTATAGATACCTATACAGAAACAGATGAGCAAATGGAAGAACTGGAAGAAAATTGGGGAATGTATGAAGATGAATCAGCAGAAGCCTTGCAAAAAGCTTACGAAGCCGCAAAAGAAATTGCCGAAAGCGGAAATGCAAGCCGTGCAGAAATGTACAATGTAAAGGCAGCCCTTGCACAGGCACAAGCAGCTTTAACGCCAAAATCTTCTGCTACATTAAAAGAAGAATTGGATCAGGCTGTAGCCAAAGCCGAACCGGATGCTATCGCGCAGGGCAATATCCCGAATGAAACCTGGATTCCATTTAAAGAAGCTTATGACAACGCACTAGAACCAATTCCAGACGATTTATCCGAAACTGAAAAAGCACAACACATCTGGAATTTAGTGAAAGCATTACAGGCTACTCAGAAAGATTTAGATGATGTAAAAGATACCTTGGCAAAGCAGGCTATCGCAGAAGCCAGGAGCAAACTCTCCCAGGCAGTCACAGAATACAAAAACATCTATGAAAAAGAAAAGAGCCTTTACACCACAGCTTCTTGGAGTGCGTTTGAAACAGCATACAATAATGCAAAGAATCCGCCAGAAAATGCAGATTTAGATAAGCTCAATACTCTGCTTACAAAATTAAACGAGGCCAAAGCCAAACTGGTAAAAGCTTCCGGAAAGACCGATGATACAATCACTTTGAATGATGTAACATACAAAATACTAAATGAATCCAATAATACAGCAATTGCTGTTGCATGCGCAAAAAAAGATGCAGCAAAGATCACAATTGCCGCTTCCGTTTCAATGAACAACAAATCCTACACAGTTGTTCAAATTGATGCCAAAGCCTTCAGCGGCTGCACGAAATTAAAACAAGTTACCATTGGTCAAAACGTTACAACCATCGGCAGCCAGTGTTTCAGCGGTTGTAAAAATCTGAAAAAAGTCATTCTGAAAGGGACAAAATTAAAGACGATCAAATCCGACGCTTTCAAAAAGACCTCTGCCAAAATGACTGTAAAAGTTCCGAAAAAATTAAAAGCACCTCAACGTAAAAAACTACTGAAGAAAATGAAAAAAGCAGGGATCAGCAAAAAAGCTGTGATCAAATAAGAAACCACTCTCTAAGAAAGGGATAGGCATGACTCCTACGAATCACACCTATCCCTGAATTTTTTAAATAGCAATCCAATTAACAATCTATTAAATTCCAAATATCTCCGCCGCCTGTTTCATATTTTCCCGAATCGCAACATGGAACGGACATCTTGTTTCACAAGCGCCGCAGCGGATGCATTCTCCTCCGTGATGCGGCAATGCCTGATAATGTTCTCTGACTGTCTCCGGAATGCTGCCCTGGGCTTTTGCCAGATTCAGAAATTTCGTCACAGACGCCACATCAATCTCTTTTGGACAGGGTGCGCAGTGGCTACAGTACATGCAATGCCCTTCCCAACTGATATTCGGAAAAGAGGCAAATGCCAATGCATAGTCTTTTTCTTCCTCCGATACAGTCTCATACGCCATGCTCTCTTCTAACTGCTTCACAGAATGGGCTCCTGCAAGCACAGATGCTACGCCGGGGCGCGTCAGAGCATAGTGCAGACACTGAGCTGCCGTTAAAGCAACTCCCGCCGGAGAAAGAGATGCATTCAAAAGATCTCCGCCGCCAAAAGCTTTCATAACGGTAATTCCAACGCCAAGCCGCTGGCAGGTTTCGTACAATTCCTGGCGTTCCGGATCCATATTGATCAAATGTTTCTGATAATTTTTCTCATCCCACAGAGACTCCACATCTTCACTGGCAGGCTGCAGATCATAGCAGGGATTTACCGAGAACATCAATACTTCTATGCATCCGCTTTTTACTGCCTTTAATGCAACCTGGGGATTGTGGCTGCTTAAGCCGATATGCCGTATAATTCCCTTTTCTTTTAATTCCAGCGCATAGGAAAGCACCGGACCGTTTGCTATATTATCCCAGTCCTCTATGGAATCCACATAATGAATCATGCCCACGTCAATATAATCCGTCTGCAAAAGAGAAAGCATCTCTTCCATGCCTTTCTTTACTTCTTCGATCTTGCGGGTACGCATATACTGTCCGTTCTTCCAAACAGAGCAGATGTGGGACTGAATCATAAATTTCTCCCGTCTGCCCAAAAGCGCTTCTCCCACGCTGGCTCGCAGCTTCGGATCTGATGCATAGAGGTCAAAATAATTGATGCCAAATTTTTCCGCTGCATCTAAAAGTTTTTTTGTATTCCGGTATTCCTCTTCGGAAAATCCCTCACAGCCCAAACCGATTTCACTTACCATTAATCCTGTATTTCCCAATTCCCGATAGTTCATGCAATCCTCCTCTTTCTTCTGATGCCTCATCTCTTAAATCAGCTCAGACGCCCATATTTTAATTTGTTTTAAAATCGTTTCCATGTTTTCTTCCAGATCTAAAAATTCCGTTATATCAAAAATCCGCTCTTTTTCTCCTGCCAGAGAAATCACTGTCTCCTTCCTGGAATACTGCAGTGAAATCAGCAGAATCAATCCTGCATTTAAGCAAGCTTGGATACATTGCAGGTCTATTGCCCCGGATTTCTCTGAGGGAATCTGAATGGTATGGAACCCCATACGCAGCAGATATCGTTCGGTATAATTCATATACATGCCTGTTTTGGCTCCTTCCAAAAACAGAATCACGCCTCCCTTTTGTCCAAGAGCCGCCTCCCGTTCCGGACAGGTCACTTCCCGTCCGTCATTTTTCCAGCTTTCTTCGGATATGGTATGTATAATATTGCCGTATGCTGCCAGGAGTTTGCTCTCCCGTTCCATAAGCTTTATCGTTCCGATTTTTCGATTCTTCCTTTCACAGGTCAATGCAATCGGTCTGGAAAAACAGATTTCACACCTTGCCAGGGCATTTTTCGTCAGATATTCGGCGTAGCTGTGTTCTCCTGTGTTGACATCAATCTGATAACAGATTTTAGTCACTACTGCCGTAATGACAGTAGTTCCCACTACCGCCTGATAGCGTCTTCCCTGTGTCAGACGGTTGTCTGATGTCCACAAAATATCTGCCTCGATACGGTCTGTGACAGCCAGGTCATCTCCTCCTGTCAAAACATATCCTCTTCCCACATCCAGTTCCCGATCCAGTTCAATTCCAATGGGAGCTCCGGCTGCTGCCTGACTGGTCCTTTGATCCAAAAGATAGATATTTTCTACTTTTGCCCGCCTTCCTGTGGGAGATACAAAAATTTCATCTCCTGTTTTTATGCTGCCGGAAATAACTTCTCCCTGGATCACCCGTTTTTTCACTGCAGCATTTTTCATCTGGCTGGACTTGCAGGTTCTCTGCACCGGCATACAGAAAAAAGCTGTATCCTTATCCTTCTTTGGCGCCGGATGCTTTAATGCATCTAGCAGCGTGCCGCCTTTGTACCAGCTCATCTCATCCGATGGCTGTGTCATATTGATGCCGCTTTTTGCTGCCACCGGAATCACTGCAAAACTGCAGTCGGGATACTCCTCCTGCATCTGCCCAATTTCTTCCGAAAGTTGTAAAAAGACTTTTTCTTCAAAGGAAACCATATCCATTTTGTTGACCGCAAAAATCATATTTCGGATTCCCATAAAATAGCAGATTCTGGTATGCCTCCTGGTCTGTGGCACAATGCCTTTATTCGCCCCGATCATAATTACTGCCGTATCCCCGCCGGATGCGGCAAACGCCATATTATGGGTATATTCTTCGTGTCCGGGCACATCTGCCATAAGGAAACTGCAGTCCTCCCAGTCAAAAAGACTGTAAGAAACCTGAACCGTAATTCCCTGACGCGCCTCTTCTTCTGTCGCCCCTGCCAAAAGGGCATAATCCACACTCAGATCTTTCCGCAAAAATTTCGGATCGGAACGAATCTTGTCTTTTTCTTCCTGGCTTTTGGTATCGTAAAGGATTCTGCCGATCAAGGTAGATTTTCCGTCATCTACGCCTCCGCAGGCAATCAATTTCTGCACCTGCCTGCCGGAAGGAATTTTTTCTATGCTCCGAAAAAAAGCCTGTGTCTCCTGCTTTGGGTCCCACCCTTCATACAAAGGCTCTTCTTTCTTAAAAAAAGACAACAGCGGTTTCTCCGGATACAGCGCCAGTCTTGCCAATTCCAAAAGGAATTCCTCTTCTTCCTTATCCTGCGCCTCTTCAAAGGCCGCCTCTCTCCCATAAGGAAATTTCTCTCTGATCCGATAAACCGCTTC
>CAYQRG010000078.1:6494-8070 GCA_964419645.1 uncultured Eubacterium sp. | reverse complement strand
AAAAGCAGTAAATCAAAGGCCGAGTTTACTGATGAAATCAAGGAGCTGGCACAAAAAGCTGCGAAGACCACAAACAAGGCAGAATTGGAATGTATTCATAGGCGGCGGACGGAATTGTGTGCAGAGTATATGTCCGATGTGTCGCCAGACAGGAAGGCATTATACCAGCAGGCTAAAAATGCATTGAAAGGGCAGGGCAGCAATCCCAAATGCCACGGGAGTGGGGAACTGACACTGCTTGACTTTCTGGAAGCGGCGGAGGGGAGGATCAGCAATCTTGCTGAAAAGAAGTTTGCCCTGGCAGGGGGCGGTACGCTTACCTGCCCGATACTGACAAGCGGGGGACATGGTGCAGACATTTACTATCAAGGCACAAAGGTGCTGACCTATCTTGGATCAGGGTACGGATGGGCTTGTGAAAGGACTCCGGCTGAACGGGAAAAAGAAAGGGAATTTTATGGAATTTATTTTAATGAGTACCGTTCCCTAAAGAATGGCCAAGGGGCAGAGTTGGAAGAACTGCCGGATTATCTGGAAGAGAAGCCGTCCTTTGATATGAAAGCATAAAAATTTGTTCCTGCGGATATCTGGCTTATTGCGAGGGGGCAGGAACAATGAGTCATGTACAGGCAATCGAAAAAGCAACAGAAGTTTTGTATAATCTGGATTTTAAACGTATCGAATTCGATACGTTTAAGGAAGATGCCGGAACAAATGCGTTTGTATTTTCTATTAAGGATTGGTCTGAAAAACTGGGGGCAATAGGTTTGTTTACCAGGTCTGGCAGATATGGCGGTGGTATTTATGCTCATATTGATATAGCGTTTGAGTTTGCATCATGGATTTCGCCGGAGTTTAAGTTATATATCATAAAAGATTATCAGCGATTGAAGGCTGATGAAAATAGCCGCCTTTCTCTTAACTGGAATCTGAATCGTGAGATAGCCAAGCTGAATTATCGTATCCACACCGATGCGATTAAGGATCATTTAATCCCATCGGAGCTTACACCGGAGCAGATTTCATATCAATATGCCAATGAAGCAGACATACTGAACGTGGCCCTGTTTGGTAAAACAGCAAAACAATGGAGAGCTATAATGCCATATTGATCGGTCAGGGCAAAACTATGTCTGAGTGATTGGTATTATTAAGAGAACTTGCGATTAGACAGATGGAGACGCTTGCTATGGTCAGCATGGATGGGTTAAAGCAGCTTCCGGGAGGAGATTTCAAGTAAGAAAGATGCAATAACCATTCATTCCAGTGCCTTAGAATATTTAACTTACATTGCTTCGATAGGAGATTAGAAGGATAGTATTGAAAAATACTATGACAGGAGAACCCACATGATTTTAAGCGTAAGCCGAAGAACCGACATCCCCAACTACTATTCAGACTGGTTCATAAACAGAATAAAAGAGGGATTCCTATACGTGCGAAATCCCATAAATCCACACCAAATAAGCAAAATAGACTTATCCCCAGACGTAATAGACTGCATTGTATTCTGGACCAAAAACCCGGAGAACATGATAGCGAAATTAAACGACTTGCAGGACTATGCATATTACTT
>CAYQRG010000078.1:0-6484 GCA_964419645.1 uncultured Eubacterium sp. | reverse complement strand
AATCTTCCAGACAAAAGAAAAGAACTGATTCCGACTTTTCAAAAGTTGTCTGAAAAAATAGGAAAAGAAAAAGTAATATGGAGATACGATCCTATTTTGATAAATAAAAAATATACCCTAGAGTATCATTTAAAAGCCTTTGAGGAAATAGCATCCAGCCTTGCAGACTATACAGAAAAAGTCGTGATCAGCTTCATCGACCTATATGCGAAACTAAAACAAAACGCAAAGAAGCTGGATATCCAACAAATGACAAATAAAGAGATGGTTTTTATCGCAGAGCAAATGGTAAAAATTGCTTCAAACTATCACTTGGTCATAGAAACCTGTGCAGAACAGATCGATCTTCAAAAGTTTGGCATTTTACACGGGAGCTGTATAAATCAAAATCAAATCGAGAAAATACTTGGCTGTAAATTAATAGGGAAAAAAGATAAAAACCAGAGGGAAATATGCGGATGCTTGGAAAGTATTGAGACGGGAACTTATAATACCTGTCCAAATGGATGCAGATATTGCTATGCAAATTTTAACGATGAGAAGGTAAAAGAAAACAGAAAGCTGTATAACCCAAATTCACCATTGCTATGCGGAAATATCACATCGAAAGATAAGATTACAGACAGAAAAATGAAATCATTCAAAGATCCCCAGATTAGTTTTTTCTAAAGAATGCTTGACTTATAATTCTTACAGATGTAATATCTATATAAATACA
This sequence comes from uncultured Eubacterium sp., assembly GCA_964419645.1. Lineage (GTDB taxonomy): Bacteria > Bacillota > Clostridia > Lachnospirales > Lachnospiraceae > Roseburia_B. Next base: position 5,766 of record CAYQRG010000078.1, on the reverse strand, counting down.
TTACGCCATACATAAAATTTTTTTGCACAGAAATCTTACAAATGTAATAATTAAATTGTGTAAAGAGGTACAGAGATTCAGCCAATGACGTTGCACTTTCCGCAAATACAAAGCTCGTAAAACCGCATAAATTTAGACAGGTGAGAGTCAGAATCTTTGAAGTAGTCAAATATGAAATGAGCCGGATTCCGTAACTACGAGATCGGAGACTGAATCGTTACCAAAATGAGAAAGCATTCGTCAGGCAAGAGAAATGGAGGTCTATATGAAAGGAACACACAGACGCAAAAGAAAAAAGAGAAAGACAAAGCTTTTGTTTCTCACAGTTTTTGTCACAGGAGTAGCCGCAATACTTACAGCAATCTATAGCATGAGATTTTTCCACAAGAAAAATACATGGAAAAACCCAGAGGAACTGCTGGTGTCCTACATGTCCCATATTCCGAAGAAGGAGTATAAAGAAATGTATGAAATGCTGGATATACAGGCATCGGGCGATATCACACAAGAGAATTTTATAAAACGAAACACAGCTATTTATGAAGGAATTGAAGCACAGAATATGACAGTAGAAGTTCTGGAATACAAGGAAGAAAACAATTCCGTGAAATACCAGACGTCTTTTGATACCGTTGCCGGAACAATCACTTTTGTAAACGAAGCAGTTTTCCAAAAAGAAGGAGAAGCGTATAAGCTGGTGTGGCAGGATTCGTTAATTTTCCCGGGTCTGCAGGCATCTGATAAAGTCCGGATTTCTACCACTCAGGCAAATCGGGGAGAAATTCTGGACAGGAATAAACGGGTTCTTGCAGGAAAAGGTGTGGCGTCTTCGGTGGGGATTGTTCCGGGAAAACTGGAAGATAAGGAAAGTTCCTTTCAGAAAATAGCGGAGTTGTTGGAAATCAAACCGGAAGATATCGAGAAGAAGTTGTCTGCAGCATGGGTGAAGGACGATTCTTTTGTACCGGTTAAGACAATTTCAAAAGTCCCGGAAATCGAACTGATGTCGCCTGTGCCGGAGGAAGAAGTGACAGAAGAGCAGGAAAGGCAGAAACAGTTGCTGGAGATTCCCGGAGTCATGATTGCAGATACAGAGGTGAGGGAATATCCTTTGGGAGAGGCAGCGTCACATCTGGTGGGATATGTGCAGAGCGTTACGGCAGAAGATTTGGAAGAACATGCCGGAGAAGGATATACTTCTACCAGTGTCATCGGAAAAAGCGGAATGGAAGGATTATTTGAAAAAGAATTGAAAGGGCAGAATGGACACAGGATTTATATTGTGAACTGGGAAGGCAAGGAAAAAGAAGAACTGGCGAGCTCGCTTGTAGAACATGGGCAAAATGTACGGCTGACCATAGATGCAGATATGCAGATTGCGTTATATGAGCAATTCAAAGAAGACAAAAGCTGTTCTGCAGCGATAAATCCATACACGGGAGAGGTGCTGGCTTTGGTCAGTACGCCTTCTTATGATAACAATGATTTTATCCTGGGAATGTCTCAGGAAAAATGGAATGCATTGAATGAAGATGAAAATAAACCCTTGTACAATCGCTTCCGGCAGACCTGGTGTCCCGGTTCTACATTCAAACCTGTCATAGCGGCAATCGGTCTTGAGTCGGGAGCAGTAAATCCGGCGGAAGATTACGGAAACGAGGGATTGAGCTGGCAAAAAGACGCATCCTGGGGCTCGTACTATGTCACAACACTACATGATTATGAACCAGTTATTTTAGAAAATGCATTGATTTTTTCCGACAATATTTATTTTGCAAAAGCAGCATTAAAAATCGGGGCAAAAGAACTGAAAAACGCATTAGACCGTCTGGGATTTCAGGAAGAGCTTCCATTTGAAATTAAAATGTCAAAATCACAGTATTCCAATACGGAAAACATCGAAACAGAAATCCAACTGGCAGACAGCGGATACGGACAAGGGCAGATTTTGGTGAATCCCCTGCATATGGCATGTCTCTATTCTGCCTTTTGTAACGAAGGAAATATCATAGAACCCTATTTGGTTTATCAAAAAGATGCAACTGCCCGGTATTGGATTCCCGAGGCGTTTTCCCGTGAAACGGCAGACCGGGTGTTGGAAGGGATGAAAAAAGTGGTAAACGATCCAAACGGAACGGGATATGGGATTCATCGGGAAGATGTCGTTCTGGCAGGCAAAACAGGAACGGCGGAAATCAAAGTCTCCAAGGAAGATACGACAGGTACGGAATTGGGCTGGTTTGCAATTTGTACGCCGGATAAATCGGTGAAACGTCCTGTGCTTATGATTAACATGGTGGAAGATGTAAAAGGAAGAGGAGGCAGCGGTTATGTTGTGGAACGAGATAAAGTGGTTTTGGAAGAGTGGTTTCATCGCAATTAATATGTTGCTTTGCATTTCGGGGTGTAATCATAGGGAGTCGAACAAAACCGCAGAACTTGAGTCTGTAAGCGAGATGCAGATGATGCAGCAGCATGACGAGGATGAGTCAGAGGATTTAACAAAAATTTGTTTGCCCTTTTATAATTATGCATCAGAAGCGAATCTAAAAGTAGATTTGGAAACCATTCGTCAAATAGTAAATGAACTTGGCAGAAACGGATATACAGCAGTTGACAGTAAAAACCAAATAGACATGACAAATGCAGAGCAGGCAGTCCGGTTTTGTGAAATGGTGGAGAATGAGGAAGATGCAGAATTAACGGTAATAGAGGTAAATGACCAGTGGGGAATTGCGGCATATGACTTGCAGACGAATGAAGGAAAAGTCGATGTGGTCAGAAGTTATTACAAATACGAAGGTGGAGCGATACAAAGAAAAGACACGGCAAGCTATCAGGCAGAGCATTGGAATTACACAAAAGACGGTTATTTGATGTTTTCCGGAATATGGTTTTCAAAAGAACAATACGTTCTTACGCTAAGTGACGCAGAGGAATATACCGCATGGCGGATAGAACCCCTGGATGAAACCTGCAGAGAGCTGAATCAAAAATATCTCATGCCAATCGGGTATGAAAGAAATAATATGTTTCTTACAGATTGGAGCGAAGAGGATTTCGGAGAATTAAATTTCTATGATGTGTATGATATTTTTTATCCCCAGATGACAGGAGAGCAAGTGCCTTATCCGGCAGATGAAAATTTGGGAGTCGGTGCGGTTTACCAAATACCCGAAGAAGAATTTGAATCGGTTATTATGACCTATTTTAAAATTGACAGCAGGACGCTGCAGTCCAAAACAATCTATCATCCAAAAGACTTAACCTATGAGTATAAACCCAGAGGATTTTATGAGGTGGAGTATCCGGAATATCCATATCCGGAAGTGATTGGATTTACAGAAAACAGTGATGCAACAATCACGCTTACCGTCCATGTCGTGTTCCCTTATAAGGGGGATTCCAGCGTATATATCCACGAGGTAGTGATTCGCCCCATAGAGGAGGAAGGCGTACAATATGTATCCAACCGGATTATCCCGGCGGAAGATAATGGGGAGGAAACATGGCATATGCCCCGGCTGACGCAGGAAAAATGGGAAGAAATCTATGGAGGCATCTAAGGAAAGTCAGACAGGTTTCACAGGGAGTTATCGGTTTAGGATATTCATGTCAGTCAGAATAGACACGGCTATTTCCGCTGCCTTACTTCCGGAAGCACCGCTGTCGGCACCGATATTTGCGGCAAAAAAGTATGTGTTGTCAGCAGTTTCTGCAAATCCTGTAAACCACCCGTTTACGTCTTTGTCATTTATACGACCGGTTCCGGTTTTTCCATAAAAGGTTCCTGTCTCGGAAGAAGAAAGGAAAAGGGCGTCTTTTACCACTCTGATATTTTCCGGGGAAAACCCGAAGGTGTTATTGTAAAATTTGGTTAAAAGTTCAATCTGCTCAATAGGAGAGATTTGCAGGGAAGATTCCAGCCAATACGTGGAGAAATCTCCGGTTATCGTTTCGTTGCCATATCCGATTTTCCGGATATAATCAGAAACCAGAGCAGAGCCAAGCTGCTTGTCTATTTCCTGGAAATACCAGTTTACGGAGGATTGCATTGCAGAGGTCAGAGTCTGGTCACGATTCCATGTGGGAAAGGGATAAATATCTCCATTCCATGCAAGGAAGGAATCTTTTGGTGATATAATTCCCTCTTCCAATCCAAATAAAGCAGTGTATATTTTGTAGGTGGAGTCGGGGGAAACGCGAAGGAGAGCACGGTTCAGGTTGTGTATGCTCCAAGTATCATCTTTTAAATTGTATAAAACAAAACTGCCTTCGTAATTTCCGAAATATGCAGAAAGATCTGTATCAGAAATCTGTTTGGAAGCGGTTTTCCATTGATAGTAATTGGCATTGGCTGCATATGTGGATAGAATCGGTGAGACTCCGAAAAGAAGAGCAGCAGTCAGCACAAAAACAGTAATGCCTTTGAGCCGTTTTCCTAATGTCGGTTTTTCATAGGAGGCAATGTTTAAAATCCGCCGTTTGATCTGTTTTGCAGTTCCGCCAAGACCGGCAGCAAAGGGAAAAGGCGTATGGGAAATTTTTTCTGCAAAGTTAATCAGTGTATTGCCATAATCTTCGTAAGAATCTTCATCCAGCATTTCTAAAACAGAAGTATCGCAGGCGACTTCTCTGTCGTTTCGCATCTCTTTAAGGGCGTACCGGACAAAAGGATTGAACCAATAAAGGATGCCGGCAAAGTTCATCAAATAACCGGCGAGGGCATCTTTGTGTTTATAGTGCTGTAGTTCATGCAGCAGCATATACCGCATATCCGATTCCTTATAATCTGAAATTAAATGAATCGGAAGATAAATACATGGTTTCAAAAGACCTGCAATAACAGGAGAAGTCAAAAAAGCAGTACTGCAGACAGGAATGTCTTTTGTAACTCCGGCTTCCTTCAGGCAGAGGTGATATAATCTGCGTGCCTCTTGATTTTGCAGAGGAAGTGCGGATTTTTTCAGGGCGTGTAAGTGCAGATGCGACTTCAGAATCCATACCACCATGGCAAGAATGCCGATCATCCAAACACAGAATAACAAGTATCCGATAACGGCATAGGAACCGCTGTTTACGGAAAGAGCAAAATCGTTCCTCCAATTTGCCGATACGGCTGCATTGGTATGTATCGTTTCTTTCAGTATCGTTTCTGTATGGAATACAGAAAAGCTGCGCAGTTTTTCAAACCATGATAGCAGCCGGGAGAGTCCGATAGGAGAAACAGGAAGAAAAGGAACTGCCATAAGACCAAGCAGCAGAAACCATAGGTTATACTGCATTCGGCTGGAGAGATGATTTTTGAATATCCGCTTGATAGCTAAAAGTATTCCGATGATTCCGCTGAGAAATATGTTGCACATCAAAAATCGTATCATAAAATCAGACACGTCAGACGCCTCCTTTTTTGGATTTCCCAGAAAGCAGGGAGCGTAAATGTTCTATTTCCGGTTCAGACAGCCTGTCATTTTCTATGTACGCAGACAGCATGGCGGTGATATCGCCATTATAATAACGTTCCAGAAAAGAATGGCTTTTCTGGTCGATGTATTCATTTTCCTTTACAACCGGAGTGTATACAAATACGCGGCTCTGCTTTTCATAAGTAAGGACGCCTTTGGTTACAAGGCGTTTGATTAAGGTCTGTATCGTCTTAGGGCTCCAGGATGTAGTCTGTAATAATCGCTCCGTTATTTCATTGGTGCTGAATCAATACTGGCATCATCAGGTCTGCAATCATTCCTTTATTAAAAATTATGAAAC
>CAYQRG010000077.1:346-8207 GCA_964419645.1 uncultured Eubacterium sp. | reverse complement strand
AATCGGCTAAAATGTAACAAGCATAGAGAAAAATGCATTTAAAAACTGCAGCAAAATAAAGAAAGTAATATTCAAAGGCAAGAAACTGCCGGCGATGAAAAAGGCATTTAAGAAAACCAACAAAAAGCTTACCGTTAAAGTGCAGAAAAATCTGAAGAAGAAAGCTTCTGTAAAAAATAAGACGATGAAAACGCTAAAAAAAGCAGGACTGAAGGTAACATTAAAAAATATAAAATAAAAAGATAACAATAAAAACTGCCCCACGATGAAGAAATTCACCGTGGAGCAGTTTTTTGTAACCATATATGAAATTGTTTTACGACTACGACAGGTGGCTGAAAAGCGACGTCTTTGTCCCTGTAGAGGTTTTGGCCAAATCCACATGCTGGATTGTGCCGCAGGCTCCGTTTTCATAGAGGAAAATCCCTGTTTTGCGAACTCGTGCATTGGTGGAATTGTCCTTGGATGAATTGAGGGAAAAATCCGTCTGGGCGTTGCCAAGATAGATTGCACCCACGCCTGCTTTTCCAAGGCCGCACAGCACATCCTTGCCGTTAGCGTCTTTGGTCCAGATGCGGAGCTGGTCAAATATCGGATCGTTTTCATCGATCCAACCGTTGCCGTCTGAATCGTAAGCGGCAAGGTCCCTAAAGCCGTCTCCGCTTTTGGTTCCGAATAATTCACTTCCGTCATTGATGATTCCGTCCCCGTTTTTATCCAAGGCTAAAAAACCGCTGCCGGAAGATAAATTGGAGATCAGATCCATATTGCCGTCGGCATCTAAGTCAAAGTAAAATTTCTGGTCTGTTACATTTGCCGAATTGGTATCTAAATTGATGACCAGGGGATCGCAGAGCGTAGTCTGCTGCAGGGCAGGTGATACATAATTTACGCTGCTCATATAAGTCTCTTCAAAAGAGCGGCTCATGGTCATGGAAAGATTAAAATCAATTTCCTGGCCGTCAGCCGTTTTGACGGTACCGGTAGTGGAAAATGTTGTTTCTTCTGTTTCTGACTGATAAGCAAATTCTGTATAATTTCCAAACGTTGGCTGGCTGCCTGTGGAAAAGCCGTTGCTTAAAAAGCGGTTCTGAAAAATATTGCCTCTGCCAAATAAAAGCATCATCAGGTAGTTGATGGACTGCGCTTTTATAGTATGCATATCCGGTGTTGTCCTGTTGCTGATCGATACGGGGCTTCCAATGCTCTGGGCCTGTTTAAATTGATGAAAAAGATCTTCTTTGGAATCGCCTGTATTTGAATAGCCGCTGCTTTTTCCGGAATCTGATTTTTCGCTATAACGATTGATTACTTGTACATTGCTATTTCTCATTGCTCCACTGCCCCAGAGTGAAAGGGAAGACGAGACAGCAGACGTGCGTTCATAACTCCTGCGTGATGACATGGCTACATTGCCTGATTGTATAATCACGTATACTCCTCCTATATTTCTATCTGATTTGTTGTAACGATTCAGCCTGGGGCTTCATAGTTACACCTTATTTCATTTTGCTTCCCTGTAAAATGAAATAAAAAAGACGGCAGATTTAAGAAATTCCATTTTCTTAAATATACCGTCCTTGGTTCCATTAAGAATTCTTCGAATGCATTCAAATTACATATCGGAAAAATCTGGTGAATGGTTAATACCTGGTAAAGAAGTATTTTTGTGAAACAGGTAGAAACCTACAATACTGATTCCCACAAGAAGGAGTATAAGGAGAGGAGAATAGATTTCCACCATTCCGGAGATAAACGTTCCGAAAGCGTTATAAAGCATATGCAAAAGAGAGGAAATCCAGATAGAACCGCTCCTGTGATATACATATCCCAGAAATAGTCCGACAAAAAATGCATAGATTCCCTGAATCGGATTCAGGTGGAAAACAGCAAATAACAGCGCCTGAAACACGTTGGCAGCCCAGAAGGGAAGTGCTTTTTTGGCAGAGGCGAGAGCTACACCCCGGAAAGTAAGCTCTTCTTCAATCGGCCCAAGGAGTACAGCGTATATGATCAGCAGCAGAGAGGGGGAGGTGGAAGAAAAGCCTGCCGTTTCCATAAGTTTTTCGTAAAAGTCCATCCAGCCCGGAAGGAAGAAGGCAGAAAACCCAGTTATAATTGCAGAGGCAATCTGCAGGCCGGGCACTACCAAAACAAGTCCCAGCAGCATTTTGGAATTACTGAATTTGTCGGCCGGGAACCGTATATTGACGTGAAACTGGCAGGAATACCAGGCGCCAAAGATCAGTATGCCGGATAGGGCAAAAGCAATAGAAACAGCCATGCTGAAATTCTGGTTGCCGTATATGCCCATGAGTTGTGATACAAGGGCGTCATATCCCAGCTTTTGTCCGGAGAGAATACCGGAAAAACAAACATAAAGCATAGAAAATCCCATAAGTGGCAACATTACAACAAACTGCAGTCCGATAGATGCAAAAAACGGTAAAAAGGTAAAGAAAAAATATCCTACTTTTTTCATGATAAGACTCCTTTTATGTTAGAATAAAAATGTTATGTGATATTTGGTTTTTGGCTTCATAGTAAAACATTATAGCATATAGGAGAAAAAGTCGCAAACAGGAGAATGAGGAAATGGAATGTGGGCATCTGAATTATGTGATATATAAAAAACAGGAAATCGGACAGAGAGGCAGACTTTCGAGTATACTCAGACGGCATTCAGTTACAGAAATTTTGGCGGAATCCAAGTCGCTGCGGGAATGCATCAAAAGCAATGACATTCCTCTTGAGTCGCTGCTGGTGATTGCAGCCACAGATCAGACGATTCGGGAGGCGAATGAGCTTTCAGTGGCAGTGCTTGGTTATCGAAATTCCAGGTTTCCTTTGGAAGAATTATATGGAACAGAATATCTGGTGGAGAGTCTGGAAGAAATCGATTATTATTTTTTGGAACGGGTATATCAGAGAAAGCATGGATTGCCCTGGAGGGTGATTGAGACCAATCGCTGTTATCTAAGAGAGATCACACTTTTGGATTTGCCGGACCTTTATGATCTGTATGGGCAGAAGGGTATGACGGATTATATGGATCCTTTGTATGACAAAGAAAAAGAATATGCTTATACAAAAGCCTATATCCAAAATATGTACCGCTATTACGGCTATGGCATGTGGCTGGTAAAGGACAGAGATACAGATGAATTGATCGGACGGGCCGGTTTTGACCATTTTGAAGAAGGGGGAGAATGTATGCTTGAAATGGGATATGCGATATCTACACTTCGCCAGCGGCAGGGCTACGGATTTGAAGTGTGTCAGGCGATGCTTGCCTATGCAAAAGGAGCAGAACTAGGGTTTGAACAGGTCCACTGTTTTGTACGAGAGGAAAATACAGCATCTTTAGCTATTTTGAAAAAACTAAGATTTCGATTTTTAGGCTCCAAAATCCTCAATGGAAGGAAAATGCTTTGGTATGTTTTTGATCTTTGTTTGTTTTAATCGTTGCAATTTGACGCATAATTCATTATAATACTTAGTTAATTAAGTGGAGCGTTCAAAAGATGATAAAAGTTGGTGATAACGGTATGGAAGATGTTTCTGTAAAGAATCTGGAACAGATTGAAAAAGAGTATCGCAATGAGGAAGATAATATCCGGGAAACTCAGGATTTTGAGGAACCTGAAAAGCTTTATGCGGAATTGATTCAGAGTGTACACAAGTATCATCCTTCTACAGATGTTTCCCAGATCGAGAAGGCATATCATATTGCAGATGAAGCCCATAAGGAACAGAGGCGTAAATCCGGAGAACCGTATATTATTCATCCGCTGTGTGTCTGTATTATACTGGCGGAGCTGGAGTTGGATAAGGAGACAATCGTAGCCGGTCTTTTGCATGATGTGGTAGAGGATACTGTCATGACAAAAGAAGAGATCGAAGAAGAATTCGGCAAAGAAGTGGCGCTTCTTGTAGACGGCGTAACGAAGCTGGGACAGCTTTCTTATGATGCGGATAAAGTGGAAATTCAGGCAGAAAATCTTCGGAAGATGTTTCTTGCCATGGCTAAGGATATTCGCGTTATTTTGATTAAACTGGCAGACCGTCTGCACAATATGCGGACCTTAAAATACATGAAACCGGAGAAGCAGAAGGAAAAAGCCAGAGAGACTATGGACATATATGCACCCATTGCCCAGCGGCTTGGAATTTCCAAAGTTAAGACAGAATTAGACGATCTTTCGTTAAAATATCTGGAACCGGAAGCCTATTATGATCTGGTGAAAAAAGTTGCCCTTCGGAAAAATGTCAGAGACAAATACGTGCGGCAGCTGGTAGACGAAGTAAAAGTACAGATCAAAGGAGCCGGCATTGAAGCAGAAATCGAAGGCCGGGCGAAGCATTTTTTCAGTATTTATAAGAAAATGGTGAGTCAGGATAAGACACTGGATCAGATTTTTGATCTGTTTGCAATCCGTATTATCGTAGATTCCGTCAAGGACTGTTACGCGGCCCTTGGAGTGATTCATGAAATGTACCGACCGATTCCGGGACGTTTTAAAGATTATATTGCAATGCCCAAGCCCAATATGTATCAATCCCTTCATACGACACTGATTGGACCAGCCGGGCAGCCTTTTGAAATACAGATTCGTACCTATGAGATGCATCGTACTGCAGAATATGGAATTGCCGCTCATTGGAAATACAAAGAAGGTAAAACCGGTATGAATGTTACCAATGAGGAAGAGAAGTTAAGCTGGCTGAGACAGATCTTAGAGTGGCAGAGGGATATGTCTGACAACCGGGAATTTATGAGCCTGTTAAAGAGTGATCTGGATCTCTTTTCCGATACGGTATTCTGTTTTACACCATCAGGAGATGTGAAGAATCTGCCCAACGGTTCCACTACAATTGATTTTGCATACAGCATTCATTCTGCTGTAGGAAATAAAATGGTCGGCGCCAAAGTCGACGGCAAGCTGGTGCCGATTGATTATGTGATTCAAAACGGTGACAGAATCGAGATACTTACCTCTCAGAATTCCAGAGGTCCCAGCCGTGACTGGTTGAATCTTGTGAAGAGTACCCAGGCTAAGAACAAGATCAATCAATGGTTCCGCAGTGAACTGAAAGAAGAAAATATACAAAAGGGCAAGGAATTGATCGTCCAGTGCTGTAAGGCAAAGGGAATCAATTTTTCCGATATTAATAAACCGGAATATCAGGATAAAGTGATAAATAAATACGGTTTTCACGACTGGAATTCGGCGCTGGCTACTGTGGGACACGGCGGCTTAAAAGAAAGCCAGATCGTCAACCGTATGTATGAGGAATACAAGAAAGATCATGTCATTGAACTGACAGATCAGGACATTTTGGATACGGTATCTTCCCATGGAAAAGAAAAAGGAGAGACCGAGAAGTCCAGAAGTGGCATTATTGTCAAAGGGCTTTACGATGTGGCAGTGCATCTCTCCAGATGCTGCAGACCGGTGCCGGGAGATGAGATTGTAGGCTATGTGACAAGAGGAAGAGGCGTTTCCATTCACCGTACAGACTGCATTAATATGATTCATCTTTCCGAGATCGAAAAAGAGCGTCTGATTGAGGCAGAATGGCAGAAAGGCGCAGATGAAGGCGATAACGGCCTGTATATGGCAGGGCTTAAGATATATGGCAATAACCGTACCGGACTTTTGGTGGATATTTCCAAAATTTTTACAGAACGGTCCATTGACATTAACGGAATTCATTCTAAGACCAGTAAACAGGGAATTGCCACAATTGAGATTTCTTTTAGTGTAAAAGGAAGATATGAGCTTTCTAGATTGGTGGATAAGATCCGCCAGGTAGAAAGTGTGATTGATATAGAACGGACAACAGGCTGATAGGAGAAAAGACAATGGCAGGACTTCGGGTAGAACAGTATGTAGTCGGTCCGGTGATGACCAACTGCTATCTGGCAGTAAATGAAGATACAAATGAGGCATTGATCATTGATCCCGGTGATGAGGGGAACATGCTGATTAACAAGATAAAAGAGAAAAATCTGACTCTGGCGGCAGTGCTTTTAACCCATGGGCATTTTGACCATGCATCTGCAGCAGCAGAAGTGGCAGAGGCTTTTGGGGTTCCCATTTATGCCCATGAAAAAGAGAAAGAGACATTAGAAACGCCGGGGATTAACCTTTGCGCAATGATAGGGGGACCGGCTGTAGTATATCACGCAGATGTATATGTCAAAGATCAGGATGTACTGCAGTTGGCAGGCTTTACGATAAAGGTATTGTACACGCCGGGACATACAACCGGCGGCTGCTGTTATTATATCGAAAAGGAGCAGGCTGTTTTTGCAGGAGATACTTTGTTCTGCGGTTCCGTAGGGAGAACGGATTTTCCGGGAGGCAGTGCTTCCGTGCTGCTTCGTTCCATTGAAGAAAAACTGATGCCCCTGCCGGGACAGACAAAGGTATATCCGGGGCACAATGAAATTACCACGATTGGCTGGGAACGGCAGTACAATCCGTTTTTGTAAGGAAATACCGTAGATGCACAATTAGGAGAAAGAGTCATTATGATTACGGTTCAATTAAACAGAGCTGACTTTGAATACGATATTCACTCTTTGGTCAAAGCCTTTTTTTCCGGCGGAAGATGTATCCGTAGGTGTGGAAGAAAAAGAGACAGAAGAGGAAATATCGTTTCATATTGTAACAAACTATTTGGAAGATGCCATTGAAATTCTGTTTTTTTCATCCGGAAAAGAAAATGAGGCAGAGCAGAAGCGAACGGTTTCTGTAGATTTTTCTGACCGGAAAGAGACGAAAAACCGTCTGAAACAGGCATATTATCAGATGTTATGTGAATATACCAAAAAATCTCTTCCTTGGGGGACACTGACAGGGATTCGGCCGACGAAGATTCCCATGGCATTTTTGGAAGAGGGAAAAGACGAAGCATTTATCCGAAATTATATGAAAGAAACGTATTTTACATCGGATGAAAAAATTGATCTGAGTATGGAAGTGGCAGAGCGGGAATTGCATTTGCTGCAAAAGCTGGATTATGAAAACGGATACAGTCTTTATATAGGGATACCCTTTTGTCCTAGTACATGTCTGTACTGTTCCTTTACCTCATATCCCATTGGAATATGGGAAAAACGGGTAGATGAATATCTGGATGCGCTGGAAAAAGAAATTGACTATGTGAAAGGGCATTTTTGTGGAAAACATCTGAATACCGTTTATATCGGCGGAGGGACGCCCACCACTTTAAATCCGAATCAGCTTAGGAGATTGATTACAAAGATAAAGAGCAGTTTTGACCTTTCCCACTGTCTGGAATTTACCGTAGAGGCAGGGCGGCCGGACAGCATTACAAGGGAGAAATTAGAGGTATTAAGAGAACAGGGAATTTCCAGAATTTCCATTAATCCTCAGACCATGAATGCGGAGACATTAAAAATCATCGGCAGACACCATACAGTGGAAGATACGATTGCAAGCTTTTCTCTGGCAAGAGAGCTTGGTTTTGACAATATCAATATGGATCTCATCGTGGGACTTCCTGGTGAGACATATGAAGATGTTACAGCTACTATGAAGGAAATACTGAAATTGGAGCCGGATAATCTGACCGTACATTCTCTGGCATTGAAGAGGGCGGCACGGTTGAAAATGAACTGGGACGAGTACCGGAATATGACATTTGAAAATACAAATGAGACGATTGCACTGACAGCGGATTATGCGAAGCGGATGCATATGTCGCCTTATTATTTGTACCGTCAGAAAAATATGGCTGGGAATTTTGAAAATGTAGGTTATGCGAAGACTGGAAAGGCCGGCATTTATAATATTCTGATCATGGAGGAGAAACAAACCATAGCAGCCCT
>CAYQRG010000077.1:0-336 GCA_964419645.1 uncultured Eubacterium sp. | reverse complement strand
GTATCCCAATGAACGTATTGAACGGTGCGAGAATGTGAAGGATGTGGCTCTCTATATAGAAAAAATTGACGAAATGATTGAGCGGAAGCGTAGGCTGTTTACAGTTGCATTGTAATCTTTGGAGAAATATGTTAAGATTCATTCTAAAGGTATAGGAGGGAAACAAGATGCAGAGAAGCGTGTTGGGGATGCTTATGTCTCGCACCTCACTCCAGCTCTTCACAGGTTGAAACCGAATCCCCCCCAAATGATGCCTGAAACGTAGCTTTGGGGGAAGTAATTAGGTCACAGGATAAAATCTGTGCCTTTATGAGAAAAGACCTTGAGACCTTGGTT